>NZ_KN360929.1:38298-79294 GCF_000784355.1 Methanolacinia paynteri
AGAGCCCGCGTGCTCGCTTCAATAGAAAATATGATCTGATTTTATTTTTCATTCTATTTTCAGATCGTATAATTTCCTGTTACCCACCTCAGGTCGGTGCCCTCGATCAATGCGTCCGTGAGGTCCGCACCGGAAAGGTCCGCTCCTCTCAGGTCTGCATACCGCATGTCGGCACCGGTTAATACGGCCCCTGAAAGATCCGCATAGTCGAATGCAGCGCCCACGAGATCAGCATCGGTAAGGTCAGCTCCCGTAAAGTCTGCAAGCGAGAATATACCGCCGTGAAGGTCTGCATTCCTGAGATCGGCCCCCTGGAAGACCGCTTTGTATGCATTTGCATCAGAAAGATCGGCGCCTTCGAGCATGACACCGCTGTAATCCATATAGGACATCTCCTTCAGGACTATCTCAACCTCTTCGGTATCGTCGGAAGTCGTGTTACAGCTGCACACTTCCCGGGAATTGTATTCTATGAAGAACAATACGTTTCCTATCGCGGATATTATCAGGAGTATTAAGATGACTATTGTAACTTTTAAAAGGGTCCGCTCATGCATAATATATCACTTGATCATAGCTTTTTTTTGATATATAGTTATACTTGAGGATACGAATCCGGAACTAATTGCAATCGGCCGGTAAAAATATTAGATATGTATGACTGGGGAATCCGGCAGAAAAACTACAGGATCATTCCTCCTGCCAAAAGCCAGAGCAGAACGCCGGTTACTACCGGAATCGTCAGGTTGTCGTCGACGGGAGACACAAGCTCAGTTACTCCCGCGGCTGTCGCGAGTATTATGGCATTCAGCGGTCCGGTAAAGAACAGCATGATTACAAAACCCGCACCGATCCCGCAGAGCGTTCCTTCGAGTGTCTTTTTCCCGAAGATCTTTCTTCTCCCGAAGTTTATCCCGGCAATCGTTGTAGCGCTGTCGAGGACGGAGAGCATCACTATGGCGATGATCGTGATTGTACTGCCGAAGAATGCAAGGCAGAAGAGGGTCGCGATAAAGAAATAAATCGTGCCTTTGCCCGGGAATGTATCCTTTCGTTCGAGTTTTTCGATAAGGAAGGAAAAGAGCGGGACATTTATCCCCCTGTCCACCGCGTCGGCGATGAGGACCCCGACGAATACTACGGCGATTAATGTCAATGTTGCATAAGCCTCGTTGATGAACTGAACATAGTATATGAACCCGGCAATGACAAGGCCGAAGAGCATATGCGCAAACTGCCTGTAGATCTCTTTCACGAATAGTTGTCTCCGGCGGGAAACTAATAATTTATGGGACGAAGCCCGATTCCGGGGAGAAAGAAAACATAACTATATTTATCCTGCAAAATCCAATATATTCAGGCAGTTGTTTCGGGCTGATAGATCAGGGGAAGATCGCTACCTTGGCATGGTAGAGGCCGCGGGTTCAATTCCCGCTCAGTCCATGAATTTTTGTATTTTTTTGTCCAAAAATTTACCTGATACCGAAAAGGGTTAAAGTCAGGTTTTCGGGAAAGAGGATCAGGGGCTATATTTACTGTTTTTTACAACTTCATCTAATTCCTTATTCACTCTCTTTGTAATAGCTTTGACCCTTGAATCCATTAGTTCACGCTCTAAGGTTTTGTTTATTTCTTCATTACCTTCCCTGAGGTAAAGCAGATCTTCATATAATTCATCGGAGATTTCTATGGTCTTCATTTGATCTTTTATCAGTTGCCCGGAATTAAATATTTTTTTGGTCCATATATCCTGCGTAAGAAAAGAATCCAACGATATTACAGAACGTTTTCTGAGTGATCTTCTCCGTCGATTCGTGAAGGTGTCTGTTCTGTGAATTTTCCTTACGGCTTCTTTGACACAACAATCGACATTTGTCACATTAGACTTTTTTATAATCAGATAAATAACAGAAAATATGAATCAAAACCGGTTAATTTTACCTATTTTTATTTTATTTTTGCTTGTATCAGCCGTATCTGCATCAACACCAGTAAAAGAAACAACAATTGATGGTGATTATCCATGGATCAGGGTCGATATGACCGGTGGCCATGAACACTACGTTGGCGAGCAGTTCACAATTTCAGGAACCACAAATCTTCCTGTAGATTATACTCTTATCTTTGAGACAATGTCTATGTCATACTCTCCGGGCGCATCAAATGCCGGAGAATATTCCGGCCTGTCTGAGACCCTCAAAGTCGTAAAGGGAGACCCCTACAACAAATGGTCCGTTGATATCGATACATCAACCTTCGAACCCGACGAATACATTGTAAACGTTGAATCAGTCGAGACCACTTCAACAGCAACAACATCATTCGACCTGCTGGAAAAAGGGGCAACAGCAACCACAACAAAAACAGCGGGGGAAACTGCAACTACTCCCGTACCTCCGACAATTTCCATAACAACAGCAGCCACAACAAATACGCAGACCCCGACCGCGACGGCAGCAGCACCCGGATTCGGGGCACTTGCCGCGTTGATCGCACTCGGTGCAGCAGCACTGATCCTCAGGAAGGAATAATTCCATCATTTTTTTAAAATCTGTCTGGTGACAACGCTTACGGGGTTTCTTTGCGAATACAAAAATCCATTATTTTTCTGTAACTTCAGACAAATTTAACCTTAATTTTCAACCTGACAATTCCCGAATATGCGATAATTTTTTGTCAAATTTCGCACAGAATTCATGTCAGATTTCATAAATTGACACAACAATCGACATCTCTCACATTAGACTTTTTTATATCCGAATAAATAACTGGAAATATGAAAAAAAATCGCTTAATCGTACCCATATTCGTTTTCTTTTTGCTTGTATCCTCTGTATCTGCAGCAGCGCCGTCAAAAGAAACAACCATCGACGGTGATTATCCGTGGATCAGGATCGACTCGATCGGCGATCACTACGTCGGCGATCAATTCACAATTTCAGGAACCACAAACATCCCGGTGGACGAAAGCTTCATCTTTGAGACGGTTTCTTCGTCAAAATGGCAGAACGGAGATTACTCCGGACAGTCACAGATCGTCACGGTAGTTAAGGGCGATACCAACAACAAATGGTCTGTAGATGTCGATGCATCAACATTCAAACCCGACGAATACGTTGTAAACGTCGAGTCAGTAGGTACCGATTCGACAGCGTTAACCACATTCAACCTGCTGGAAAAGAGAGCGACGACAACTACAGTCAAAACAGCAGCAACAACGGCAATTAAAACCACCACTGCAACCATAACCGTACCACCCCCCACATCTTCTGCAACGGCAAAGACCACAACAATCCCCCAGGCCCCGCCGGCGACGACAGCAGCACCCGGATTCGGGGCAATCGTCTCATTGATCGCACTGGGAACAGCAGCGACAATCTTCCTCAGGAAGGAATAATTTCATATTTTTTTCAAATTCCGCGGCGAAGTTATATCAGAATTAATAAATTGACACAAGAATAGTCATTTGACCACTATATTTTATTATATCCTAACAAAAAACTTGAAACATGAATACAAAAAATAGATCAATCATACTCGTATTCATTTTCTTTTTGCTTGCATCCTCTGTATCTGCAGTAGTGACAACAAAAGAAACAACAACCGATGGTGATGATCCGTGGATACGGATCACTGCGAACAGTTATTACTACACCAGTAATCAGTTCACAATTTCAGGAACCACGAATCTCCCTGCGGACGATAACCTCATCGTTGAGATAGTGTCCACGTCATTCTCAACAGAAAGCGGATCGGAAGGCAAAGAATACAGCGGACTGTCGGAGGTGGTCAAAGTTGTAGAAGGTGATTCCGACAACAAATGGTCCATAAATGTCGATCCATCAGGATTCATACCTGATGAATACGATGTCAGAGTTGAATCCGTAGAAAGAGATTCAACAGCGGCAACAACATTCGAATTACTGGGAGAAGTTACGGCAAGTAAAACTCCAACCACTACCTTACCCCCGCCGGCGACGACAGCAGCACCCGGATTCGGGGTAATCATCTCATTGATCGCACTGGGAACGGCAGCCGCACTGTTTATAAGGAGAGAATAAATTTACCATTTTTTTAAATCTGTCTGCAGGTTTCTCAGACAGGTGACCTGCCAAATTAACACCTGAAGCCATCGGCGGAGATGAAAATCATAATCCCGGATATATATCCGGCTCTCCTTCGAGAAAGTCCTGGAGATTATCGATTACATCCTGTATAGTTTTTGAAGAGTCCAGCATCTTCATGATATGCATCTGCGGCGAAGCATAGATCCCGTCCCAGGAATATTCATCATACTCTTCCCGGCACGGAAACGCCAAAACAGGCTCTCCAAGTGAGAACTGTGCATTTACTCCCTCTTTGTTGCCGCGTGCATCAAGGAAGATCCAGTGATCGTCGGGAAAAACCGCATTGTAGCAGTGCACGCAGTACCCATGTGAATCATCGTCTGCGAGTGTTAGGTGTTGGTAGCAGAATCCCGCAGGAATCTCAGCACTCCTGAGAAGGGCGGCAAGAAGATTTGCCTTCGCATGGCATATTCCGGTTCCCGCGGCAAGGACATCCGACGCCTTCGCAGTTATCACTGGAGTGTTGATATCGAAGCTGTGCGGGATCTCGTCGCGGACGAATTCATATGCGATCTTCGCTTTTTCGACAGGACTATTCGCCCCTGAAAAGAGCTCTTCCGCCTTCAACCTGATATTAGGGGAAGAAAAATCCACGTAAGGATGCTCTTCGAGAAAACGATCCATTCCTCCGCCATTCATAATTTCATATATGGAACCGATCGGTTCATATAATAAACCGACTGCATTTTGCCAATATAAAAGGAAAACGGGCCATAGTATAATTTGCAGAAACCGGAAAGGATAGCTGCCCTGAATCAGTGCAGAAATTTCCGGTTCAAAAACTAGGAGATGAAAAAGATGAAGAGAAAGATTGTATTGATTGCAGGTCTCGTGCTCCTTGCGGTGGCACTGGTGGCTATGCCCGCAAGTGCAGGTTATAACCAGGGAGGAAACACAGGCGGATGCCACGGAGCACATGCATGCTCCCAGGACTGTGCCGAATATTCGTATGTTAACGGCCAGTGCACCGGAAATTCATGCCATATCGCTGAAAACTATTGCTTAAGGAATTCCGGGGAGTACTGCCTGAACAACGGTACATGTCTTCTTAACGGAACAGGGAACTGTTACGGAAACGGCAACTCAGGCAACTGCCCCTGTATCTGAGAAGCAAAAAAGATCATTTTTTTATTTTTTCCGTCAGTTCAGGACGGTATTCCCGGAGACAGACATCAATTCGGACAAAAGCTCCTCTGCACTTTCATATCTTTCCCCGGGATCTTTCCGGATGCATTTTGAAACGACAGCCCTGAGTTTTTCATCTTTTATGCAGTCGTCCAGGTATGCACCGGGGTCCTTCCCCAGGTTTTTCTCGAATACCGTTTTCCCGCAGACCATCCTCAGGATGAGCATTCCTACCTGGAATATATCGGTCTTCCCGGTGCACCCGTGAACCCCGGGAGAAACCTGTTCCGGCGCGGCAAAAGCCGGGGTGTAGCCATGAAATTCCGTTCCGCCTCCCTTTTCGGATCTTCCCACCCCCCAGTCGGTGATCTTAGGAGTGAAATCATCATCTATCAGGATGTTCGCCGGTTTTATATCGCAGTGGACTATCCCTTTTTTATGTGCGTAGGAAAGCCCCCTCAAAACTCCGACTGCAACCTGAATCGCTACGTCGCTCTCCATCGGTTTTTCTATCGTCTCTAATGAATCGGGGATATATTCCATCTCGACATACGGGACAGGGAAGACATTGACCGATTTAAGGGAGACGATATTCGGGTGATCGAGCTCCTCCCAGATCTTTACCTCCTGCAGAAACACTTTGCCGGATCTCTCGTCCCTCTTCGCGGGGACCTTTACGGCCACAGTCTCTCCGGTCTCCTTCGACTTCACGGAGTAGACAAACGAAAGACCGCCTCTTCCTGTAAGAACAGCGTCGGAGTACTTTTCATTAAGCTCTGAAGGAAAATCAGCCGCAGAAACTTTTTCATTCCCCCCGGCAACTCCGCAGGAATCACTATCAACCGGAACTGCGGTGCATACCCCTTCATCGCCGGGTTTTTCGCGCCTGTGTCTTATGAAAACAATATAGACGATAATTAGGACAAGAACGACCACAACCGCAAAGAGACCGTATATTAACGGCAGTATTGCCTGAATGCCCGAACCGGAACCTGCATCAGATGACCACGGCATTTCATGAGATTCGTTCTCGTCGTAATGCCCCATCCCCATTGAGTGATCGTTAACGGACGACTGGCTGCCGTAAGCCGCCTGAACCGGGATAAAAATTACGGACAACAGGATCAACATCAGCAAAGCCGGCAATGTTCTGCCAATTAAACGATCTTTATTCATATCTCATCACCGCTATCGTGGTTATTTTCATTCGCGATTTCCGAATTCTTCAGGTGGAAGACAAACGAAGCCATACCTTCACCAGTCCCGAGTTCAATCATGTCACCGTCCGAAAGAACGGTCTCCACGGACTTTTCAACTGATTTGCCGTTTACCGAGGTCCCGCCCGTGCTTCCCTCATCACGGATACACCAGACGCCTTCTTCCAGGATTATTACGGCGTGCGGTTTCGAAATCCTTGTAACGCCCCTGTAATCGTCGTCCAGGACTATGTCATTCTCTTCGTCGAAGATTCCCTTTGCAGACGGATCATATCTCCCGAGTCTCACGGTATTCTTTCGGACCATATAGACCCTGCCGTCATCCGTCCCCCCGAGAAGGACAAGAACGGGCATATCCGACGACAATTCGTCATCAATCATCTTCCTGATCTCGACGAGCCGGCTCGCAAGTTCGGGATTTTTAATCTCCATATTACAGAAACTGCCGACATTCCGTGCAATAAGTTCAAGACCGCCCGGGATCGTTGAATACTTCCAGACTGCATGTATGCCCTTTGAAGTAGGCTTTCCGACACCGGCATCTTTTTTGATCAAACCGATTTTAAGAAGTTTGTTGAGGTGCTTTTTCGTGTTTTCGTAGCTTGTCCCGATCTCATTCGAGATCTCCCGGATGTCCTTCGGATTTCTCTCGATTATCTTTAATATCTTCAGCCTTGTCGGGTTCCCAAGTACGCTCAGGTAATCCGAGAGCCTTTCATAAAACAGGGGCGAGTCATCGTTCAGTATCGTCCTGTAGAGATCATCGGGCATATGTCATCGAAATTATCTTTATTTTATATTATTACATCTGCGGTATATTTGATATTCCGGGTTTCGGCAGTCGCGATCGCCCGCCCTTCAGGTGACAGACACCAGAATCCAGAGGGCGATCAGCACCACAGGCATCAGGATATCGAACGCGACAACAGCTCCGGTGTTATACTCGGATGCATTCTCATTCTTTTTTTGTTCGTATATATGCCCGAAGCCTGCTCCTATCGAGAACACCGAATACATCACGATCACCGCAAGCCAGAAACCGTCCCTAAAGAAGAAGCACAACACACCCGCAATTCCGATCCCGAGGTTCGTAAAGGCGATCTCACGCTGGAACGGATTTCCTTTGGGCCACCCGATCTTTTCGGCAATCTCATCCGCATTGAAAAAATGGCCGGAGAAAGCGATTATGCCTGTGACTCCTACCCCGATTACAAGGAGCCAGAAAAGGAAAACGTATGCAACGTAATGGACAGTCATCGTTCCGGCGAGCAGCAGGCTGATTATCGCGGCCAATACGCTGAGAAAAAGTGTCATCGCCCAGATACTGATCTTCATCAGTTAATCTTCCATATTAATCCTATATTGAATTTACCCGAAATCCGCCGCATAATGAAAAGGAAATTTTATGAGACATATTGCAACCAGACGGGACTGATAGTAAGTTATATAAAACATAATGTAAAATATATTTTACAAGGTGTGGAGAACAACACAACGGTTGTATCCCACCTTGCAAGAGGAGAATCAGAGAAGGAAGATGAAAGACAGCAAAGAGAACACGACCAGATTTTCTTGCAGTCCTTCGCCTTCCCGGTGCATCTTTCCGGTGATCCGTAAAGAATTGAAAGGGTCTCTGTCAAATTCCTGCAGGCAACCATAAATAACCCCCCACGAATGGTGCCTGATAAAAGATAAACGGAGCACTCTTTCACGGCTTACTGAAACCGGACGGAGCAAAATGATGAACTCGGTGCTTCAGTAATGAAATACTGCAGTGATTAAGAAAAGGATGTTTGATCCAAAAAGCAAATTTAATTGAAAGAATCGATAAACAGACAAACCAGACCAGAAAATACAGACCAGACCGAAATCAGAACCATATGAATGCAGCAATAAACGAAATCACCATGACATTCACAATATCAGGGGAAAGAACGGAATCCCCCGTTCCAATCTTTCTCCAAAACATTTTTTTCAACTGAAATTTTCTTAATTCAGTCTCTGACATAAGTCCGCAAATCTTTCTCGACGAGCGGTTTAAAATCAGGATTCAACTCTATCGCTTTTTGAAAACACTCTTTGGCTTCGTCATATCTCTTCAGGTTTAACAGGGAGAATCCCTTCTCGTAATAGACGAATCCAAATTCGAGATCGAGTCCGATTGCGGTATCGTAATATTCAAGCGCTCCTTCATGATTTCCTCCCCAAGCGACGGATGCCATCCCTTTTAATGTCCATTCAAACGGGTTTTCAGGATTGTGCATGTATTTATCCGGGTTTTCATCATGCTGACTGTACCACTGCTGGTGCGTCAGATTGTTGTCCGATATTCGCGTGCCACCGCCGACCGGAGCCATTACGCCTGTGCATCCCGCTGACATAACGACGACTGCAAACGCCAGGCATACAAGAGCCGCATTAATGTATCTTTCATTCATTCTTCAATCACTCGTTGGTTATTTCATCAGCCTTAAGCGTGATCCCGTGCTTCCGAAATCAGGCAACCTCTTTTCGTTTTCCATTCGAAGATCAGGATCAATGCAATAATGATAAGAAATCCTCCTGCGTCGACGAGCATATATGAAATCCCGGACTCCATCAAAAAGAGCCATATCACGATAAGCCAGATTGCAAATCCGATTAAAACGCATTTCAGGGCGATCATGCTACGGGCTGCTTCAACGCCCCCGAATTTCCTGTAATACAACAGGTAAACTCCCAGACTGACAAAGAACGGAATGAGTCCTATGTTTATCCACGAGACCAGGAGGTTATTTGCCATATTCTGACCCGGAAAAAACCATCCTTCGATCAAGATAATGACTGCAAGCCATATGATGCATAAGAGCAGGCCGAACAGGGGACCAATTATTCTGTCATTCTTGTCCGGTTCCATTTTTGATCAGATTCAATATCCGGTTCAATCGTTTATATGATTTTTTATAGCTTCATTTGATAAAAACCGGAAAAAGGAGAAAATTTGGGACTTGTGTGATCTTAGGGTGTTTCATAACTCCTTTGTCCGGTCTTCATGCGGGGACAAAGGTCCCCGGATTTCTGGCAACCGGCACCAGACACCACAATACGTACGATGCCGGCAAAGATGAAGTTGAATGCGTTTATGGGAGATTAATAAGGAGATACTCAGGCATCGGATTGATTGATCCGGCTTCTTCTCTTCCAATAAAGTCTCCGCATGGTTGTATTTAGGAAAGGTAAGAATGGAGGATCACTCCTCCATCCGGCCCCCAATTGAGAATAGGTGTTAACTCTTTAATAATAACTTTCACCATGCTCTTGAACAATGAAATATAATGATCGGAAAAAAACGTCATACTGAAGGATTTCAATTATTGATGCTAACAAATAACGATAAATTTCTCTTTATTGAATCAATTGTCTGTAGTATGCCGCAAAATTTTTCTTTGCGCTGTTGAACTACAGAAAATACCTGCAGCAAACAGTCAATAATTTCTGAGTAATTCCGGAAAAAAAGACGAATAATTATTGAATTAACTCTTTTAAGAACCTGCAACGATATATCCACCGTCCGGGGCGTGGCAACGTTTCATCCTGTGGATAAGATGGTTGTTGCAGACAACAATAGAGAAAGAAAAAAACCTAATACAAAGACTGAAACTTCAATCCATTTTTCAGGGAATTTCGATCTCGCACAGTAGACAGAACCGGCCGACACCAGCGAAACCGCAAGAACGGGAAGAATCCATAACGGATAAATGTTCCGTACACAGGGAAGAGATGCAAGTAACGGCCAGGGCATAATGAAAATGAGTGCCGCAAATATCATAATTACCAAAACCTGAATATCAGGTATTTTATGAACTCCCGTCTTCAGTTCGTTTAAGGATATGAATATTAATACCGAAAGCGACGCAGCGGCCACAGGAACGGCTAACCAGATAATTCCTGGGATCAAAAGAAGCAGGGGAATTAAAAGACGCCTGTCATGTTCAAGATTGTCATAATATCTTCTTAGAAATACCAGGAGAGCCATTGCCGAGAGCGAAAGAATGAGAGAGCCCGAAAAACTTCCTATGTTCCACAGGCCCGGGTATACGAAATCACACATGTATTGTGTTGTACGGAAATATGCAGGATACGTAAGAGCGACTAAGAAAACTGCCGGCAGGACGTCTTTTTTGTCCAGGTATCCCCTGAAGACTATAACAGGCGATATCATTACAAGAACTGCTCCTGCAACACCGACCGCGGAGCCCGCGAGTCCTCCGGAAGGAAAAACAGGAATTACGAGAAGCAAAAACCCCCCGGCAATCCCTATAAAAAGTTGAATTCTTTCGTTTTTGATCTGTGTTAATACTAGGTATACAAGAACCGAGAACGCTGCAAAGACAATTGAGGTCAAAATCAGGGAGTTCAGTACTAAATCCAAAATGCCGTTTGAAATCCCTACTACAAAATCCATTTCAACTCCAAAAATTATCAGATCAGGGCCGTGTATAAACGGCTATTGTACTATTTTCCGGCAATATCTTTTGCGAGCTCCTTAATTTCGGTGATCTCTTCTTTCATCTCGCTAACCGATTCTTTTAACGATTCAAGATCTGATGCAAGTTTCCTGTTTAAATCCTGTGATGTCCGGAAATGTTCCACAATTTTTTGTAAGATTATAAGGATCAAAAATATCGGTATAATAAGAGCGATGAAAGAGAAGATCATTCCCCACTGGAATGTAATTGCGCCGTAAAAAATTACAATGAGACAAAAAACAGCGAATATTATCAGACTATTCCTTTCCCCTGTTCTTAATTCAGTCATAAATCCCCTCCGTATTAATAACTGAATAGGAAGGGTACAGGTATAAGATGTTCGTATCATTGTAGATCATGGCAATTTTTGAATCGGAACTGTTTTCTTGTATATCGAACACATACCACCAGCCTTCGATTTTGTCTTTTGCTTTGTGAAAACCCTCAGGCAGGGGACCGGAGACAGGTCCCGAGATCCATGATACCGCATCGCTGTAGCCCCTGGCAACAGTCATGTCCTGTTCGTCGATTACTATGTAAAACGAAAGATTATCCTTCCTAAATTCCAGTTCTCCAAATTTTGTATCATTTCCCGCCTCATCAACAACTTTCGAAACTGAAACTATGTTCCAGCCGTCTTCAAGCAGTATGCCTGCACGTGAGTCATCCAGTGCGGCATCAATAACCAAGATCGGATCGACTGAAGAATTTTTCATGCCGGTTTTATCAATTGCTGAAATATCGACTGAAATCTGCGAACTGCCATTATTGTAAGAGAAAGTTATGTAACTTGTTTCATTTACCGGAATGTCTTCATGATCATCAGATGAACCAATACATCCCGCCGATATAACGAGCACCAAAAAGATACTAAATATCGGGAAGGATTTCCTCATTATCGTCTCTCCTTTATGAAATTCCCGATAAAAAAAATAAAATCCATGCTATGGATAACAGACCTGCCACAGCCTGGTACATTTTTTCTTTCCCTGAAGCCAGAAAACCGATCATTCCGAGGCCGATCAGCAGAACCAGATGATACCCGACGAATAAAATTATATTGTCTATGTTAAGAGAGTCCTGAAAAGAGATTGACGAAACTGCAAAGAGGATCAGGAACGCATATGAAACGATTCCGGCGAGAGGAGCACGGAACCTGTCGCCTGTTTTGTATCCGTAAAGGAAGGTCCCGACAGGGTATGAAATAATTAAAAAGATCCCGGCTATTCCTGAGTAAAATGAACCTTTCGAGCTTAATATATAGTATATTAAACAGAAAAAGGCAAAAAAAGAGATGTACGATATGAAAATAATATTTTTTCTCTCAAAGACTTCCTTACATCTCATCCTTTATCTCCCGGCAAATGATTTACTCTCCAGCGATAGAAAGGGCCGGCGATTCCTGTTTTCTGCTGCCGGTTTTCTCTCCGTCGCATTTTAAACTTTATATTGATGGTTTTTAGTCCTGCAGGATATATTTGTTATGACCGGATCATCGAAATGTCAACTTTCTGCCGGGAATCTGATATGAATCGGGTTTTAGGGCCGGATGAGTTATCCAGGAATTTTTACAGGAAAAAGAAGCTCAAAAACATGAAATATAGACTGAATCAATCAAAACGAAAAATAAGGAGACATATTATTATATTACCTCTTTTAAGACCCCTGCAACAATATATCCACCGTCCGGGGTTGGATTCAAAGAGAAAACCTGCTTGATACCCGATACATTCTCCGGGTATTCGATAATGAAAATCTTCTCCGATCCGTCCTCCTCTGCTGCAATTACCTGAATACCCTTTCCTTCAATTGGTCCTGCCTGGTATTTCATGGAAAGCGTCACCTTGTGGTCATTTGAATTCGTCTGTGACGAGAGGGATTTTTTGATCAGGACATTTCCTTCATTGTCGAGAATATACTTCCGTTCGCCCTGGCCGCGTAAATTCACCTCGATCGTCCCGTCGTCGAGAGGCTCTATAGAATAGGCTTCTCCGTCGATATTTTCGATGAATCTCGTCTTCCAGAGATAATTCCCCTGGAGATCGAGAGCAACGATCATGTCACCGCTCTGTTCCGGGTCGGAACATGCCGAATCGGGATCGTAACATCCGACAATACAGTCCAGCAGAATATATCCTTCCGGCGCCATCACAGCCTCCCTGCAATAGGGGAATTCCGTCTCTTTCTTCTCCCAAAGAGTGTTCCCTTCACTGTCTGCGCAGAGAATCCACCCGTCGAACTTCTTCCATCCATCGGCACCGTCCTCGTTCACTTCGCCGACCAGGAGATATCCGCCGTTGGGTAAGGCTATGCTGTCAACAATATGTTTCTCGTGAGGGTAGTAACGATGCCACAGTTCGTTCCCGTCTTCGTCAAGCCGGATTACGATTCCGTTGAGCATTATTATGGTATATTCATCTCCTGTTTGAAGTGCCCTTTTGACATCTTGAAGATCTACTTCGGGATAGGCGGAAACGCTCCGGTTGATATCCCAGATCACGCTGCCGTTGTTGTCGAATTTTATCACCCTAAGATTTCGGTTTTTTTCACCGAGAAAGAACATCCCGGCCATTATATAACCGCCATCGTTCGAAGAACATACTTCCTGCGGGTAGTCGCTGTAACCGTTTATCACGGTCTGCCATTCGGTGGTTCCGTTTGCATCGACTTTCGATATCAGCGAGTCTCCGGTTATGACAGGGGCGGGAGTGGAAACCGAAGAGGCCAGCCCGGAAAAAAACATGAAGAACATGGATACCATAAGCGGCCCGAATAGTAAAACAACGGCAAATGCTACCAGCCCGAGAATAAATAACTTTGCCACAAGATAATCGTCCTGTTTCTCGTCTTCAGGTTTAGATATTTCAGGTTCGGCCGCAACGGGTCCAGGTCCGAGTCCGGGTTTTTTTCCATCTTTATTGCCCTCGTCCGAATCCTCCTCCGGTTCATAGAACCGTGCGGCGATGAAGTGGACGACCAGGACAAACAGGAGGATCACCATCAGCACCGCATTAAATATGTTGAACGAATTCACTCCCCCGCTAAGCTCCCGGACAGTTGCCGACGAATCGATAAACCTGAAACTGAAATATAAGATCGACAAAAGGGCGATCACAGAAACTCTTCTAGGGTACCTGAAGAGAAGAAAGGCCAGAATACCAGGCACAAGGAAATAAACGAACAACAGAAT
The DNA here is from genome assembly GCF_000784355.1 of Methanolacinia paynteri. Taxonomy (NCBI): domain Archaea; kingdom Methanobacteriati; phylum Methanobacteriota; class Methanomicrobia; order Methanomicrobiales; family Methanomicrobiaceae; genus Methanolacinia; species Methanolacinia paynteri. Next base: position 52,466 of record NZ_KN360929.1, read on the forward strand.
TCCTGCATCCAAACCGTCCAGCTTCATGCCGAAGAACCAGGCTTCCCAGTTGAGGATGAATACAAAAAGATACATGAACGAACTTAAAACCAAAACAACCAGCAGAATATAATAAAACGCCTGAACGAGATCTTTTGCCGTTTTCTTAAGATCCATAATAATGATTGAAAATATGACCTTAACTTTTAAATAACGATTTTCACCATGCTCTTGAACAATGGATGAAATTCGCCGGAAAAAAAACCATGAGGGAGATAATAATGCAATTGCAATAAAAAAAAGGATTATTCCAACTAATTTTTTCCTTAATCGGAATATTCACGGTTTAATTTTCTGTTATGTAACTTAAATACCACAAACTGATAGAATATTCCTGCAGCTACTATACCCGACAATGCATTTGTCGCTATTGACAAGAGGGACTGAGGAAGAAGGTCAGGCTGCATGTATATCCCAGCAGAAATAGCAATACCAGCGACGGCGATTAGCACCCCTGCTCCCAAAACAACTCCGAAAATCGTGAGATTATGCAGTTTATCATTTATTTTCTGCATGAAATAAGGTAAGGGGACAAGCATTAAAAGTGCCATAAAGACAAGTGGAAAGACCCATATAGGGAAATATTGACCGACATCAGGTCCAATTGCTGCAAGATATGAACCGATGAACTCACAAAAGAGCCCCATTACGGCCAGGCCGGAAGCCAGGACAATCCGGTTGCCGGGGGCCGAAAATTTTTCTAAGAGGGGCAGGAATATGACGGCATAAACTGCAACTGCGGTTTGATATGTAAGAAAAATCACTGAAAAAGCCATAACAACGGTGAAAATTACACGATATGGCCAGGATTCAAACTGAACAAGAATTTCTGAGAAAACATAGAAATATCCAAAAATTGCAAATGCGATCGCTATCGATGCAATAAATGGGGAGGTTGCAGGAAACAGCCAAGGAATGCTAATATTACTGCCCGGTGTCATCATAACCGAGAAGATATATGTATAATGTAAAATTGTAGTCGCCATTAGTGTAAATAAAAGAAGCAGATATCTCCACATTTTCGCAAATTTAATATTAGGGAGAAGGATTAAGGCAGGAATCAAACCCCCGATAAGAATAGAAATGTATTCCAAAACTCCTGAAAGATCGTTCCTGAACATGTACCACGTCCCGTAGGGTCCTCCTGGAATGAAAAGATCAGGAAACCACACCTCCATAAAATTTTGAACAAGCCAGGCACAAACCGAAAATAACAAGCCGGAAATTATCAGGACAAAATAAAGGGATTTACGGGACTTCATCTGCGAAAGCAGGATAAATAATCCCACTGCAATCACCGCACCTGCCACAAAGACATCTGCAGCAATTACTAAGGACGGGACAGGGACGTTTATGGCATTTAGCTTTCCATCAAACACTTGGTTTATTAAAGAGTACATATAATTCTGTCTCCATGAGATTAAATAAACCCATAAAAAATATAATGGAATCTCCCGGCTTTAGGGCCGAATATACACAGGGTATATAGAATTCCAATTTCCAAAGGCGATATACCTTGTATCTGATGTTGACCAGCCGTCATTGATCTCTATGGCATCAAATGAACCATCAGCCCACCCGACAGCCGCGACGGAATGATTACCATATGCTGTTGAACTACCTATTGCAGTTCCGGCTCCATGCATAGCAAGATGCATCGGACGATCTGCCGTGACCTCTGATTTAACTTCTGAGAAATAGAAACCCCAGCCATCAGGTACAGCATCTATATCATATCCATAATCATCGCATACACTTTCTATACCCGGCTCGATATTAGAATCATATGTCCCATTAACAGGGTCCGTATCCATTGCAGAGTATAACTCAAGGATTAAAGTGTCTCCATTTGATGGGAAATTAGGATAACCATTATTTCGCCAATAGGATAAAATCATACCTGAAGCAGTAGGGGCACATGAATTAGTATAGCCTGTTGGCTGGTCAAAGAGAGGAACCCAATATATCGTATCGGCTCCGCGAACTGAAGTAGGGACTATTGTTCCTCTGCTTACAAGTCCAATGTTTTCATCGACAATCGTCCATTCATCCTCAACTGAAATTGCATCAGATTCTGATTTTCCATTAGTTGAGACCATGGAAGTATTTTCATCTTTTAGATCTACAACAGCATCGTTAAAGAGATCAACAATAACATCCTGCTTTGTATTTTTAAGTGGATCTCCAAATGTATATTGGGCATAATAGAATGTCGCTCCAAGATAGAGATATTTTATAGAATTCAGTTTATAATTAGTGTCTCCAATAGATTTCTCTGCACTGAGTTGTGCATTTTCTTTTGTTTTTCGGGGGATAATGTCCCCTTTCCCAAATTCCAAAATTGGATAATTATCTTTGTTTCCAGAAACTAGAATGAATCCTAAATAATCTCCACCTTTTATAATAGAGAATGAATACGCGGCAATATTTCCATCGAGATCATAAAAAGTCAGATCAGATTCAACATTAGCCCCACTCCATTCAGAAAATTCACTTATACCTTGAGATACATCATTAAGTTGTAATTGCGCTACCTTTTCAGCATAATCCGATGTAATTAAAGTACTGTCCTTTTGTTCATTTACAGAACTACTAGCACTAACAGCCGGAACGAAAATCGCTCCTGCGAGTGCCAATACTAAAAACAGGCTTAAGGCCTGCATACCTACAATTCGTTTCATTTTTTCACCTACATTCATAAATTAGAACCCGAAAAAAAGAAGAAAATTGGACTTGTGTGATCTTGTGGTTTCCTGAGACTTCTTCGAGATTCCGGGTTCAGGTGGGGGATTAATCCCTGAACAGAACAACCAGTATGCAAACCTTAATCTGCATTGATGTCGACAAAGATGAATGCCGGTCTTATTTGCCGGCGGACGATCGGGGAGAGAAAGGAACGAAGTTGACTCCTCTGACTTTTCTTCCCTAATGTCTTCAACTGGTTAATAATCCAGGAAAGGTTCGGGTGGAAGATCACTCCTCCACCTTAGACCCCCAATTGAAAATGGAGCTAGCTCTTTAATAAAAACTTTCACCATGCTCTTGAACAATGAAATATAATGATCAAAGAAAACGTCATTCTGAAGTATTTCAATTTTTGATATTATGTATAACGATAAATATCTCTTTATTGCATCAATAAACAACCATATTCCATAGAATTTTCTTCGCGCTTTCAACCTGAAAAGTATTACCTGCAGGAAATAATTCAATTCAAGTAATTAATTTTAGACAGAAAAACCGTAATTTTTCCTCATTTCTTCGGGAAGATTTTCAACTATGATCCTCTCAAGTCCCGATCTGATATAATAATGCCTCGCAGTCCCGGATTTCCTGCAGGAAAGGAGACCAGCACTTTCAATTTTGCCGACATGCCAGCTCACTGCACTTTTTGAGATCCCCAGTTCGTCTTTCAGATCTACGTTTCTTATGCCCGGATATTTCGTTATGAGTGCAAGAATCTTCAGCTGCGTAGGATTATGGCTCATGCTGATGATCTTTCTTTCAAGTCCGGAGAATGTGCCGTGATTGGGAAATACTCTCCTCGAATTATCGGTATTCTCTATGACAATGTAGTCCCCCTGGCTGAGGCGTTTTATATGATAGCGAAGACTGTCGCGCTTGATATCCATCGCCGATGCGATCTCTTCGAAACATCTCCCGGGATTTTCGCAGACGTACTCCAGTATCTCCTTTCTCTTTTTATTATCGAGAATCGACCCGATCCTTCCCGCAATAGGAGGGAAAAACTTAATTGCGGCTAAAAATCCACCGATTAGAGCAAGGATAAAGGATATTTTGATCCACATAGGTAAATCCTGAAAGGAATTGAAACCCTTTGCACCTGAATCATAAAAATATTGGTTATCATCATCACCGAAGGTTGTACTATATTCACATGAACCTGGAAATACACAATATATAAACAATAAAATTATGATTAGGCATACCTTGCGGCAAATTTTCATATAATTATTTTCATCGATTCTAGAATATAATAATCTTATGTAGTTTAAGATAAATTTTCCAGAAAATGCACATAATAAGATTAGGAAGAGATCCCTTCCAGAAAGAGAGAATCTTATTAAAAAAATAATTAAATGGTATAGCTTTGTGTTCCTGTCACGCTATATCCATAGATCTCGTAATACCATCTTCCTTCGGCAATACCATCGCCATTATTAATATTCACCGAAATATTTCCATCAATAATTCCATCAGAACCATCATAGTAATAGCCGAAGGTATGTTGATCAGGTGAATAGACCATCAATCTCAACGAATTAGAAGTGTCTCCCCAATGTAGGCGAACACGAAGCTGCGTATAATAACCACTAATATCGGCGTAAGCCCAATCAGTTTCACCCTGCGTTATGGTGCCGGACACGGTCTTTACTCCAACATTGCCTTCAACGATCTTGGGAATAGTTACGGTATAACCACCCATATCGATCTTTTCTGCGTCAAAGAGATTCATCGATGCCGAAGCACACGATACGAGCATAGCCAAAGCTATCGCTATTAGAAAAATTCCAAATTTTTTCATTGTTTTCACCATAGACCCCGGAGGGCCTATAATTGATAATATGAAAAAATGAGATGAAAAATACTTTCACCATGCTCTTGAACAATGAGCCCTTTGTTCAACCTGACAGTGATAAAATTTATATAAAACATACCCATCTCGCGAATAAATACAGATGTTATTGTAATATTCTTTCACCATGCCCTTGAACAATTTTCATGACAACGACAAATTCAACATTATTTGTTGTCATTGGAATTTTATAGAATTTAAATGAAAAGAACAGGTAATAATTGAACAGTCGACGATAATTATTTACTCACTTATGAATACTTATTCAATCAGGGAATATGATTTGTCTTTTAATTTACTCATCAGTTTTTTATTTATTTATTTTCACAAATCTATTATTAGCAATTGACTTTCTTCTTAATGAATGTAGCTTATCTGAAAAAATTAATTTATTTACATGTTTAGGCACGTTAGTAATGGCTTATTTCATTTATTTAACAGTTATAGAGATGAAAGAACAACGAAAAGAGGCAATAAAGCCTTTTATATCATTTCCATATAGTCAAATTTTTTTTATTGAATTTGAGAATTATGTTGAGGACCGATATTTCCCATTAATAAGGAATTTTTCTACAATAAACCAAAAAAATCAAAATGATAATACTATTCTTTATCCTTTTATTGAAATTGAAAATGTTGGAAGAGGAATGGCAAAACAAATTTCTTATTCTTGGGAATATGATTTTTCAGAATTAATTCAAGCAATAGGAAATGCAATTGAAAACTCTAAATTTAGATTTGAAAATAAGGACAATCAATTTATAATCTATTTAGATGAAGAAGAAATATATAACTGGGTAAGAATTACGAAAAGGGATTCTGGAGTTTTACCTCATATAGTAGAAGGATCAAAAGGAGCAAAAATTGAATTACCCATATCTTATACATTGGCATTAGCGTGTTTAATATATATTGCATTAAAAGAGACAACAGACGTAAATCAAACAATAGATTCTAATTCATTGACTCTAAATCTCGAATATCAGGACATTTCGAGAAACACATATAAGACGAAATACGAATTTAAATTATTATTGGCTCGTTATGATACTAATTCGGAAAAACAGCTTAAATCAGCTAGTGGAGAAATGTTTGTCAAAAATATAATTGATTTTGACAGATAATCGTGTATTTAATTATTTTTAATTTGATAAAAAAATGATTTATCAGAAATCGGTCATAATCCTGAACTGATCGATCTCAGGATTATTGATCTCTTCTATGAACTGCTCGGCAGCGTTCTTGATATTCTTGCTTGCAGTGATAGCACGTCCGACGACGACGATGTCTGCACCCGACTTGAGAGCGGTCTGGACAACATGCTGCCTGATTCCGCCAGCAGTCGCGACAATGAGCTTTCCGCCTGCCGCCTTCTTGATCGCCGGGATGTCTCCCCAGTTGTATTCGTCTCCCTCGGTGTCGATCGCACGGTGCATCTCGACGATATCCGGAGCCGCTCCCTTCTTCGCAAGCTCCTTGACCAGTTCGGCAGGCTTTGCAACGTTGAGCATATCGATGATCGAGTAGATTCCCGTCTTCCTTGCCTCAAGGATAAACTTCTCGATGGTGGATATTGGTGCAAGACCGGATACCACAACAGCGTCGGCGGATGCGTTTGCAGCCATCCTTGCCTCGAGGTTTCCTGTGTCGAGCGTCTTTAAGTCCGCAATGATGAACGCATCCGGGCGGATCTTCCTGATCTCGTCGATAACCGAAAGACCGAACTGTTTGATCGTCGGTGTTCCCGCCTCGATCAGGACATGATCGTTCTTCGGGACTTCTTCGAGAACCCTCCTGACCGCATTCATATCCACGAGGTCGAGTGCAACCTGCAGGTACGGCGGGTTCCAGAGCCTCTGGACCTTGAATCCCATAACCGCGTGGCTTGCACGATCCTTCTCGTCCATAAGTGTCGCTTTGTCAGGGAACTTGTCGAGCGCATGTTTTATTGCAAGCTTGGTCGACCCGTAGTTGTAGCGGTAGATGCGGTTGTAGTCCCTCGCTTCGGGGTGAAGGAATGCGCTTGCGAGAATTACAATATCCTCAGGATCATACCCGCAATCGTCAAAGACGCCCTCTTCGTATGAGTCTGCGACAGCCTTCGCAATTGCCGCCTGGACCGCTCCGAACATCGCATTTACCTGACCCTCGGTCTTCAGTGTGACTTTAGGAATAATGAGCGTTGCGGGCTTTGTAAGCAGATTCGGCCTGATTACCGCAAGAAGCGGGGTGTGGCCCGGAGCCAGCTGGGATGCTGCGTTTGCAAAAGCCATTCCCACAGGGCCCATCTTGTCTCCGATTAAAAGATCTATGTGCGCAAGTTCTGCGCCTTCTCCTTCTAGTGCTTCACCAATCAAATACATGGAATATTTCCTTCCTGCCTTATTTATTGTTTTAATGATAAAAATAGATGCTTACGACACTTGTGTAGATGTCAAAAATCAGTGGGGTCGGTGAGATTTGAACTCACGATCGACGGGTCTCTCCGAACATGCGTTTGAGCGCGATTAAGAGAAATCAAGGTTTTGCATCAGCGCTCCAACGGATCATCACTAGGTTTCCCTTCAGCAGACCCATTGTTCATCATACGCAAAGACCGCTGGAGCCCGTCGCCATGCCGGACTAGGCCACGACCCCGGTTAAGCCATCAATATAAGGTCATATTCTAATTTAATTATTTGGTTTTAACCCGGATTTCGGAATCTGCAATTCACATCAAATATATTTCGTTATAAATTCAACATTTCTGGATATGGCTATGATAAGCTACGCAAGCGGGACATCCTGCGAACCCCTTATCGGCGAGACCGTCGGGGAGATGCTGGAGAGGATATGCGCAACTTATCCGGATAATGAAGCGCTGGTTTCCGTTCAACAAAATATCAGATGGACTTACAGGGAATTTCTGGACAGGGTTGAAAAAATCGCATGCAGCCTGATGGCTCTCGACGTCAACAAAGGGGACAGGGTCGCGATATGGGCGATGAACTACGCCGAATGGACGCTCCTGCAGTTTGCAACCGCGAAATGCGGTGCGATAATGGTGAACATCAATCCGGCGTACAGGACCTTCGAGCTCGAATATGCCCTGAAACAGGCGGAGATCCACACCGTATTCCTCCAGGGAAGATTCAAGACGTCCGACTACGTGGGAATGTTCTACGAGGCGTGCCCGGAGGCTGTCGATGCAAGACCCGGAAAGAAGATCAGCACCGAGAAGTATCCGTTCTTAAGAAACGTCGTTTTCATGGGAGATGTCCCCTACAACGGGATGTACACGTGGAACGAGTTCCTGGACAAAGGTGCAAACATCAGCAGGGACGAACTCAAAGAGCGTGAGACGCACCTGACCTTCGACGACCCGATCAACATCCAGTACACCAGCGGAACCACCGGGTACCCGAAGGGAGTCGTCCTTACCCACCACAACGTAGTGAACAACGGCTATACGATCGGAAACGGAATGAAGTTCACCGAGAAGGACAGGCTCTGCATCCCCGTCCCGTTCTATCACTGCTTCGGGATGGTCCTCTCGAACTTCGCCTGCGTCACCCACGGCTCCACGATGGTCCTCCCGTCACCCGCCTTCGATGCGGAGACGGTGCTGAAGACGATCGACGAGGAGAAATGCACGGCCGTCCATGGCGTCCCCACCATGTTCATCGCCGAACTCAAACACCCGAACTTCAACAAATACAGGTACGACACCCTCAGGACCGGCATCATGGCCGGATCGCCCTGCCCGATCGAGGTCATGCGTGCGGTAAACCAGAAGATGCACATGACCGACATCGTCATAGTCTACGGCCAGACCGAGACATCGCCCGGCGTAACCATGACGACGACCGACGATCCGCTGGAAAAGAGGGTTACAACCATCGGAAGGGTCTTCCCGCATGTCGAACTCAAGATCATCGACCCGGTGACACAGAGGATCGTCCCACGCGGCGAAACGGGGGAGATCTGTGCACGCGGCTACGTGGTAATGAAGTGCTACTACAACAACCCGAGCGCAACAAGGCAGACCATAGACTCGGACCGCTGGAACCACACCGGAGATCTCGGGATCATGGACGACGACGGCTATTTCCGTATCGTCGGAAGGCTGAAGGAGATGGTCATCCGCGGCGGAGAGAACATCTACCCGCGTGAGATAGAGGAGTTCCTACACACCAACCCGAAGATCGAGGACGTCTACATCATCGGAGTTCCGGACGAGAAATATGGCGAGGAGCTCATGGCCTGGGTGAAAGTGAAGGACAAACAGCAGCTGACCGGAGACGAGATCAAAGAGTTCTGCGACGGCAAGATCGCGAGATACAAGATCCCGAGATATTATAAATTCGTAGACGACTTCCCGATGACTGTGGCGGGAAAGATCAGGAAGCACGAGATGCAGGAGATCTCGATAAAGGAACTCGGTCTGGAAAAAGAAGCGAAGATCGAGACAGCCTGAATCATTTTTTCATCATTCTTTCAATTGAGGTTTTCCATATAATCTTTGCCTCCTCCCGTTCAAGGCCCACAACAGAAGCCATCTTTATACCAAGAGTAAGAGACTGAATGGTCCCCGCAGCAAGGACAGGATCGACATCCCCGGAGATCAGACCATTATTTTTCTGCTCTTCAATAATTTTTACAATCATTTCCCGCATCGATCTGTAATTATCTTTCATTACAGCATTCATCTGTTCGTCGCGAACAGCCCGGGCAAACATCTCGATTATACTCTTTGTACCGAATCCATCGGCAGGATAAATGAAATTGTCAAAAATCGCAGAGAAGACATCCTCAAAATTCTCTTCATTGAAAGCATTGTTCAGGCCGTCGGAGATGCTTCTGCGAAGTGTCCTGTGTGCCTGTGCAACGAGGTCCTCACGATTTTTGAAATAAAGATATAAAGTCGCCCTTGAGATCCCAAGCTGTTTTGCAACATCTTCCATTCGGATATTTGCAAGACCGTCTTTATCGCTCAGTCCGATTGCCGCACGGACAATCTTTTTCCTGACTTCTTCTTTATATTCAGGCATCACTTTGGGCATGATTACTCGAACCTAACTTTGTCTGGAAATTATAAAAAACCGACACACGCGTCAGTATAATTTATTTACAATCGTGACATACACGTCAGTATAATGACGCATGCGTTATCTTCCCGAGATTCGGGCCTTGCAGGCACTTTAAATATTCAAAATTCGTCATTAGACCGTATAGTGGAAGACTACTGCGGCATTACGATAAACGAACTGGCTGGAAAGGACTTTTCGGATTATGAAACCGGGCTGTTATGGAGTGAGATGAAGGCAGCCAAACCGACGACGCTTGAAAAGATGCTCGTGGAGATGCTTCATCTCGCCTATACAAGAGGAGAAGAGCTTTGAAACCGGCCTTCGGGCTTCTGGCGGACGCAATCAACCGCCACCCCGGAATAATCGCGGGAATTCTCGTGGCGGTGATTCTGGTATCGCTCACCGGCCTCCAGAACCTGAACTTCAAAAGCACGGGATATGACACGTTCGTATGGGAGGATTCGCAGGACGGACGCAATATCGAAAACTACAACGAACTCTTCGGTTCCGAGACAATCATCCTTATTGTAAACGGAGATGACATCCTCTCAACCGAAAATCTCAGGTATATCGACACGCTCGTATCGGATCTTGAAAACGAAAATTCGGTGGAATCCATCAGCGGTATAACCGGGATTTTAAAGGCATACAACAACGGCAGAATACCCTCTTCAAAAGCGGAAACTGATCGCATCCTTGAACAGATTCCGGAGGATTACAGGGAACTTTTCCTCCGGTCGCAGATGACAACGCTTCTCACCGTCACATATGAAGGGGACCTGACCGATAAAGAAGAGGCAAAGGCGCTGGACAATATAGAATCTGTTATCGAAAATTCAGACCCGCCCACAGGAATTTCAGTGAAGATCTCCGGCGAACCGGCGTACAACAGGGACCTGCAATCCGAGATCCAGAAAGAGATGAAGACCCTGATCGCCGCAACGCTTGCGCTGATGTTCTTCTCCATCGTGTTCCTCTTTTCATATGTAAGATACAGGATGCTGCCCGTTGCAATAATCGCAATCGGAATCCTTGTCACTTTCGGGGTTATCGGCCTTTTGGATATGCCCATCAGCATGCCGGTAATCGGCTCGTTTCCCGTGATAATAGGACTCGGGATCGACTACGGCATTCAGTTCCACTCCCGGTTCAACGACGAGATAGAGGATAAAACCGTCAGGGAGGCGGTCTATGCAACACTAACCAAATCAGGACCGGTCCATCTCGTCGCGATGTGCACAACATGTCTCGGATTCCTGGCCCTGCTCTCTTCATCTATCCCGATGATTGCACAGTTCGGAACAGCCTGTACCATAGGGGTTATTGCAAGTTTTTTCACGGCACTGATCATAGTTCCCCTGACCTTCAGGATTACAGGCTACAAACCGAAGACCGCAAAAGAAACCGAAAGTGCATTTATGGAAAAATACAGCAGATCACTAGGGAAATTCGCCTGGAGGATTGCGGAAAATCCTGTCCCGGTCATTCTCATATTCCTCTCGGCAGCCGTGATCGGCATACAGCTTGACGATAAGGTGCATACGAATATCGACACAAATACATTCGTGCCGCAGGACATGTCTGCAAAGATCGACCTCGACAATGTCAAGGAGATTGTCGGGGAGACCAGCACATTTACCGTAATGATCGAAGGGGATCGGCTCACCTCGCACGAGGTTCTAAGCTGGATCGATGAATTCGGGAGATACGCGGACAATACTCACGAGGAGATCACGGGAGTGGAAAGCCCTGCGACCCTCGTGAAGAAATACAACGACGGTGTGATACCGGAAACCGATTACGAAATAGATCTCTTATTGCAAAATATTCCCGAAAATGAAAAAGCGGCTGTAATCGAAGGCGGAATGACTGCCGTGATCGAATTCGAGACGAGAGAACTCAGTGTTCCGGAGAAAAGCGATCTCGTCAGCCAGCTCAGGACGGACATCAGGTGGCTGGACCCGCCCGCGGGAATTTCTGCCTACCCAACGGGAATGTCTCAGATTTCCGGGGATCTCGTCGACGAACTCGGGATCACGAAGAACCAGATGACCACGCTGGGATTCATGATGATCCTCATCTTCCTCGTTCTTGTATACAGGAGATTTTCCTCTCTCCTGCCGGTGATCCCTGTGGCGATGATCCTCGGCTGGAACACGCTCGTTATGTATATCATGAACATCGAGTATACGCCGCTGACGGCCTGCCTCGGATCAATGACCGTCGGGCTTGCGATAGATTATACGATACTTATTATGGAAAGATTCGAAGAAGAGATGGAGAAAGGCGAGGAATTCTTCGCGGCCATCGAAACCGGGGTCAGGAAGATGGGATCTGCGATCACGATCTCCGGTGCGACCACCCTCCTTGGCTTTTCGACCCTGATCCTTTCGGACTTCAATATCATAAAGATGTTCGGGGAGACCACGGTATTAACCATCTTCTTCTCGCTCGTCGGCGGAATAGTGCTGATGCCCGCGATAATTTCATTGCTTTACAGGAGATGCCGGGCTGCCGATAAATGGCTGTATGGAATATTTGGGAAAAAGAAAGTTTCATTGGGCAAATAATTTCAGGATAGCACAGATCTTATTCTGGCAACCCCGGCACCGGCGGCCAGGCCGCCGGACGGCCCCTGCCCAGGGGCCTTGCCTTAGGATAATCTTCTCACGGCACGCCCAGGGGACCGGCAAGGGTCCCCCGGGCTGTTGAATTTGGTTTTCTTTGATTCTACTCAATGAACTCACCGCGTCTCTCCGCTCAGGGGATACTCGTCTATCCTCTGGGCGGTTTCGCAAAAGAGAGGCCCCGGGGTCGGGGCCGGTCCGCGGCGAGGGGTTGTCAAAAGTTGTGAACTTTTATTACACCCACACAGATAAAAGACGGGAAGATCACACCGCCTTATAATCGTCCGTATCTATCTCCTCCCCCGGTTCCATCACAACGACCTTCATCGGGGTTACTTCCTCGATCGACCGCTTGAACTCACCCGCGTCCTGCTCGATCAGCGGCGACGTATTGTAGTGCATCGGGATTACGAGCGGTGCACCGATGAATCCCGCAGCCATCATTGCCTCGGAAGGTCCCATTGTGAACCGTCCTCCTATCGGGAGCATAGCGACATCCGGGTGATACAGATCCCTGATGAGCTTCATATCCGAAAAAAGACCGGTATCTCCGGCATGATAAACCGTCACCCCGTCCATCCTGATTACGAATCCCGACGCAGGCCCCCCGTAAAACCCTTCTCCTTTAACCTCCAGCCAGGACGAATGAAGCGCCGGAGTCATCGTAAAAGAAACGCCGTCCCTCACGATCGTCCCGCCGATATTCAGCGGTTCCGTATCAAAACCCTCGGAAGACAGGTACTTCGCGATCTCGTTCGGGCATACAACCGGCTTTTTGAACTTCATCGCATCCCCGAAATGATCCCCGTGCCCGTGCGTCACCGCGACGATATCCGGAGTGCAGCCGAAATCCCCGTGGGGCATATAAGGGTCGATAATAATCTTCTTCGAGCCTTCAAGACAAAAACATGAATGGCCGAGCCATTTGATCCTCATGGATCACAATTCTATCTGAAAAATAATAATTCAAATGGTTTCGGAAAAGCCGCCCAACATTTCTGCGGTCTCTTCCGAAGGATTGATTATAACGATCTCCGGGGTGCACTGGAACCTTAATTCAATTCCGTAGAAGGGCGACGAACCGAGGCCTCTCGTGATATATGCAGGAACGCCGTCGCCCACGTAACCGCTGAGTTCGACGATCCCGTTCTCGTTTAACGCCTGGACAAACGCCGGAGTGAACTGGCCGCCATGAGTATGACCGGAAAGGATGAGATCCGCATCAGGCCAGTCCGCCCTGCACTCGGGCTCATGAATCAGATATATCGTAAAGGCGTCGGTATCCGGGATGTCCGGCGGATCTGCAAGCCCTGCCCATCCGTCGTCGAGTCCGACCAGCAGAAGCTCCGTTCCGTTGATATCGAGAGTCACGTATTCGTTCCTCAATACATTGACACCCACATCTTCCAGCTTCTGCTCCAGTGCATCGCCGAATTCTATATTGGTATTCTCGTCGGTCAGCATGCTCATGTCATAGCCTTCGACCGAAGTATTGGCATCCTGCGCCACCTCGAGCATCTTTATCTGGCCGTTTACCCCGTGTATCCCCGACTCGTAATCGTGGTTGCCCATGACAGCATAAACCGGGGCATCGATCCCCGCCCAGACATCCTGCAGCGAGAAGTCCGTCTCCTCTCCGTTCACGAAATCGCCGCCGATCAGGACCACCGACGGATTCAGGCTGTTGATCGTATCGATCGATTCGCGGATGAAATCTATATTTCCGTCCTGGAGATGGGGATCGGAGATGTATACTATCCCTTCCGGTGCGCCGTCGATATAGAGAGCGGTTATACTGACATTCTCCGCCTCCCATGACATGTACCCGAAGGACCCCGGGACCAATGCAAGCAGAATGACGAATACAAAATACCGTTCATAATCAATTTTCTTCAGGCGGCGGATCATAAGTTACTCTAAAAATTTATCTTCGGAATATAAATGATACAGTTTTGCGGCAGAATATTTTTATACTTTACGGCAACACGCGCAGCAGGAATTTGGCTTAGAAAAAAGAGACTGAACAACTGAAAACGAAGCCGTAAAAAATTATGAGAGGTCGGCCAGTTCGGCCTCAGTTGCATCCAGGGCCTCGGAAAGTCCGTCGTTCACAAGGCCGCCGGTCATCGATTCTGTCAGGTCGCGATCCTCCATGACATCTTTGATGCGCTCAAGGAACGGATCGAGGGTCGTATCTCTCTCCTGCTCTATTACATGACGGTACTCGCGGAGTGTCGACGGGCTTATTCCAAGCTCCTCGCTGATCTCCTTCATCGTCTTCTCCGACAGGAGCAGGCTCTCCATCACGTCCCTTTCGAAGGGCATCTTGAAGTCGAGTTCCCTGAAGAGCTTCAGTCTCACGCGGGCTCTTGCGACTGTCTTCGAGAGCTTCTCGTCCCCGAGTTCGCGGGCGATCTCGGTATCGTTCCTGCCCTCGTAGTATCCGCATACGAGACATGCAAGTTCGCGGGGCTTTAATTTCGTTTTGAAGTAGCCCTGGTCGAGGATCTCCCTCATAATTAAGGCGATCTCCCTCTCTATTGCATCCTTGTCACGCAGGGTACCGTGGATTTTTTTCATCGGCTCAACAATCTCGGTCTTCCCGGAAATATCCGTGAAAAGGTTTAAAAGCGCCTTTTTCCGGTCGGTAGAGTTTATTTTCTTTTTCCTCTTTGCAACTGCCATTAAGATCACACAAGGTTTCGAATATAAAGGTCTGTATAAGATAAAAGTTTTCTGTTACTTACACTCCCGGTTAATACATTTATTCAAAAAGATACATCCTGCTGACAAGGCATAAACCTTTTGCATACAGCCCCGGCAGGGATGTCAATTTTTTCCAAATGACCCGCGAGAATTACCTTTTATAGCCTTCGGGTCGAATCATATGATATTTATTGTGTGATAATAATGCCCGATATATATGACAAGATAATTGAACTCGCCAGGAGAAGGGGTTTCGTCTGGCCCACATCGGAATGTTACGGATCTGTCGCCGGGTTCATCGACTACGGCCCTCTCGGCGCCATGATGAAGAGAAAGATCGAGAATATCTGGAGATATTTTTACGTCATCCAGGACGGCTACTACGAGATCGAGTGCCCGACGATCGGAGAAGAGTCGATTTATCTTGCATCGGGCCACGTCAAGGGCTTTGCCGACAAGATGATCCAGTGCCCGCACTGCGGAGAATATCACAGGGCGGATCATGTCGCTGAAGACAACGGAATAGAGAATGCAGAGATCATGTCTCTTGAAGATCTCACGGCGGCACTTAAAGACCTGGAATGCCCCGCGTGCTCCGGGGCCTTCGACGGCGCGGAGGTATATTATTTCAACCTCATGTTCCAGACGACCATCGGACCGGGATCGCAGAGGAAAGGCTACCTCAGGCCCGAGACCGCACAGGGAATCTTCACGGATTTCAACAGGCTTCTCAGGTTCTACCGCGACAAACTTCCCTTCGGAACCGTCCAGATAGGCAAATCATACAGGAACGAGATCTCGCCGAGGCAGGGGATGATACGCCTCAGGGAGTTCACGCAGGCGGAGGCGGAGATCTTCATCCACCCGGACCACAAGGACCACCCGGCATTTTCGAGATACGCCGACCGGAGGGTTCCGCTCTTCAATATCGCCGACCAGGAGAACAAGGGATGCCCGAAGGAGATGTCGATGAAGGACGGGGTCGCCTCCGGCATCATCGCAAACGAATATGTTGCATACTATATCGCCCAGACTCACGACTTCATGCTGACGTGCGGTATCTCGCCTGACAAGGTCCGGTTCAGGCAGCACCTCCCGGACGAGCGGGCCCACTATGCAACGGACTGCTGGGATGCCGAGATCTTTTCGGAAAGATTCGGATGGGTCGAGATGGTCGGGATCGCGGACAGGACAAACTACGATCTCAACGCCCATGCAAAGCAGAGCGGCGATCCGTTCACTGTATTCATCCAGTACGAAGAACCGAAGAGGATCAGGGAGACGAAGGTCGTCGCGAACATGGGTGCGCTCGGACCGAAGTACAGGAACCGTGCGAAGGCTGTCGCAGATGCACTCGCAGTATCCTCACCTTCGGAGAACGGTGCGGAGATCGAGCTCGACGGCGAGAAGATCCTTGTCCCGCCGGAGTTCTACGAGGTCAAAGATGTAGAGACGGAGATCAACGGCGAATATGTCATGCCCCATGTAATTGAGCCGAGTTACGGTATCGACAGGATACTCTACGCGGTTCTCGAACATTCCTTCGAGGAGGAGATGGTCGACGGGGAAACGAGGAATGTCCTCAGGTTCCCGCCGAAGGTCGCACCGGTTCAGGTCGCGGTTCTCCCGCTGATGGCACGCGACGGACTCGACGATATCGCGAGAACTATCAGGTCAAAACTCCAGGAAGAAGAGATCCTCACCGAGTACGACGATTCGGGAGCCATCGGAAGAAGATACAGGAGACAGGACGAGATCGGAACCCCGTTCGCAGTGACTGTCGATTACGATACTAAGGAAGACAATACTGTAACTGTCCGCGAACGCGACTCCATGATGCAGATCAGGTACGATATCGACAAGCTCCCCGCCCTTCTCTCCGACCTGATCAAGGGAAGAAAATCATTTGAAGAATATCTCTGAACATGAATTATATCAGCCACCCGTTGATAAGGCCCGAATCGATTGAAGAGAGGCAGTACCAGTTCTCGATAGCACTGAGGGCACAGGATGGCAATACGATGGTCGTCCTGCCGACGGGTCTCGGCAAGACCGCCGTCGCGACGATCGCGGCCGCCGCGAGGATAAAGAGCACGGGCGGGCGCTTCCTTATGATGGCGCCCACGAAGCCGCTCGTCGACCAGCACTTAAAGACATTCGAGAGAGATTTCATCGATCCCGAAGACGAAGCGTTCTCGGGGTTCGCTCTTTTTACAGGCGAGACGAAGACCTCGGAGAGGCAGAGGCTCTGGCGGGAGAAGAGGTTCATCTTCGCGACCCCCCAGATTATCAAGAACGACATCATCGCAGGGAGATACAGCCTGAAGGATGTCTCGCTCCTGGTTGTCGACGAATGCCACAGGGCTGTCGGGAATTACGCGTATGTATTCATCGCACAGGAATACATGAAGACCGCCAGGCACCCGCTCATCCTTGCGATGACTGCTTCGCCGGGAAGCCAGGAGGATAAGGTCGCCGAGGTCTGCTCGAACCTGGATATACAGATCATCGAGACGAGGACGGAGGAGGACCCGGATGTACGGCCGTATATCCACCAGAGGGATCTCAAATACGTGGACGTCCCTCTTCCCCCCGGAATAAAGGTCGTCACGGACGGCCTGAAGACGATCCTCCAGAACAGGCTCGATACCCTTACGCAGATGGGCTTCGTCGTCCCGAAGGCGGACAGGCTGACGATGAAGGCGCTAAACGGCCTGAAAGGTCAGATCAATGCGTCGATGAGGACAAACACCCGCGATGCCTACCAGGCGATGTCGATACACGCGGAGCTGATGAAGATCAAACACGCGATAACGCTCGGCGAGTCGCAGGGGAGCATGGTCCTGAAGAATTACCTCTTCAAACTTCTCTCTGAAGGAACCTCTCCTTCGGGGACGAAGGCTGGAAAGAGGCTCGCGGCTGATCCGCTCTTCGGCGAGATCATCGACGAGGCGTCTTCATGGGAGAACGAGATTCACCCGAAGCCGGAGATCGCGGCGGAGATTGTTGAAAAGCAGCTCGAAGAGTTCCCTGACAGCAGGATAATCATATTTGCGAATTACAGGGACAGTGTCAACCTGCTCGACGAATACCTGAAGGGCAGAGGAGTCGACTGCAAAAAGTTCATCGGGCAGGCGTCGAGGGACTCGGAGAAAGGGCTCTCGCAGAAGAAGCAGATCGAGACCCTGACCGGGTTCAGGAACGGCGAGTTCAGGGTTCTCATCGCAACATCGGTCGGCGAGGAAGGGCTCGACGTTCCTTCGACCGATCTCGTGATATTCTACGAGGCTGTTCCGTCGGAGATCCGGAGCATCCAGAGGAAAGGCAGGACGGGACGACACGGGAGCGGGAGTATTATCGTTCTGGTGACCAAAGGAACATCGGACGAGACCTTCAGGTACGTGAGCCAGAACCGCGAAAAGACGATGAAGAAGGGCATCGCAGGACTTGCATCAGCGACATCAGGGTCGTCCCACGCAGGGGCGGCTGATGCGGGATTTGGCTCACCAACAGAAACTGACTCCCCGGAAACTTCACGAAAGGGGCAGATCTCGATCGACTCCTTCATTCAGGCGGGACCGTCCATAATCGCCGACGACAGGGAGACATCGTCGAAAGTGCTTGAACTGCTCCATGTCAAAGGTGCGTCGATCAGCCTTGAACGGCTCGAATACGGGGACTACGCGATCGGCGACCGGATCATCGTCGAGAGAAAGACGACAAGAGACTTCGCCGATTCACTGATTGAAAGGGATCTCCTCGGGCAGGTCAAAAGAATGGCCGATATGTGCATGAAGCCCGTTGTAATCATAGAAGGCGAGGAGCTCTATTCGCAACGCAACATCAACCCCAATGCAATCAGGGGAGCTCTCGCCGCGATGTCGATCGGAATGGGGATCTCGATTATCCAGACGAAGGATGCGGAGGACACCGCGGAGATGCTCTACGTCCTCGCCGGAAGGGAGGAGAGCGAGTACGGTTCACGGAAGAGCCCACACTTCCACAAGACATACAGGTCCGAGAGGGAATCGCTCGAGTACGTGATCTCTTCTTTCCCCTCGATCGGCCCGAAGAATGCAAGAGATCTCCTCGATCATTTCGGCAGCATCCAGGCCATCATGAACGCAGAAATCGAACAGCTGAAGGCTGTACCGGGGATCGGGGACAAGATCGCGAAATCCGTCTTCGAACTTTCGAGGAAGAAATACCAGTGATTTTTTTCAAACGTAAGTTACGTTAATTTTTTTTTGGATTTTTTTGAGGAATTTTTTTGGGTGTAAGCCCCTGTCGGTATTATTCTGATTTTGAATTTTTTTCTTTGGAATTGATTCGGGCCTAAGCCCCTACGGGGCAACCCTATGCTCAGTTCGCTCCGCAGGCTCCGCGAACTTTCGCAATGATGATAACCCGGCCTGGACGCTACCCTCCGGGTAGCCTCGGCCGGGGAGAGGATGAATTAAGACCGAAGTTAAATCAGGAAAAAAGTCAACCATAAATTCCAATCGGAGATTTTTCTTTCCCGGAGCAAAAGGGGACGCTTGCCCGTCCCCTTTGCGACCTATCACGATTTGCGTGAGTTGCGCAGCAACTTACGCACCGGGCTGCCCCGAAGGGGCTTACGCCCCATCAAAGACTATCGGCCCTTCAAAACATCGTCCGCGATCCTGATGCACTCCATAATCATAAGGCAGTCCTTCGGCTTCGACTCCTTCCTCGCCTTTTTGCAAAAATGAATCATCGTCTTTTCAATCTCACCCCTGAGATCGTCGGAAACCTCCGGCTCGTCATCCGCATAGACCACTTCAGCATAATCCTCCGGTGCGGATTCGGGGAAATCAGGCAGTTTCTGTCCCGACTCAGGTGCAACTTTTTTGACATCCGCCTGCGCTTCTTCCTGCGCCTTATTGCAGACGACGCACATAGTCTCCCCCTTTACTAAAAAGAGCGGCGAACCGCATGAGGGGCAGGTTTTATCCAGCATTTTCCCGCCTTTCAGCAGGTATTCGGCCATAATGTCCTCCGGATTCGATGGCATATTACTTATCTACTCCTTACCAATTATATATGCAGATACCCAATTAATAATAGGATGGTGATAAACGATGGCAGAACCGCAAAGCACAATAAATTACTGCATTCAGATGCTTCAGGCCATAATGGACGATTCAACGATTCCAAGAAATATTCGCAGAGTTGCAGATGATACAAGAAAGGTTCTCATAGACGAATCAAAAGGTCTCGGTCTTCGTGCAGCCACTGCAATATCGATGATAGACGAGATCTCGAACGACCCGAACATGCCCGTACATGCAAGAACCCGTATCTGGGAGCTTGTTTCACAACTTGAAACAGTACCTCTCGACTAAAAACTTAAAAAACTAAGAACAAATAATTCGAGTTTTATCCGGAGATTTCCGGAGCTATTCTCCTATTACAGTACAATGAACAGTCCTCGATCTGGACGCTCTTATATCCAGTTCGAGAAGAACAACCTGCTGCCAGGTCCCCAGCTTCATCGCGCCTTTTCTCACCGGCACGGTCAGCGAAGGACCGACAAGCGCAGCCTTTACATGCGAACGGCCGTTCCCGTCGCCCCAGGCCAAATCATGCTCGTAAGGCAGATCGTCCGGGGAGATCGCCGAAAGCGAACGTTTGAGATCCGAGAGAACACCCGGCTCGTATTCTATAGTAGTAATCGCCGCAGTGGAACCTTCGACAAAAAGGTTGATTATTCCTGATAAAACACCGCTTTCGGCGACAATCCTGTTCGCCTGCGGGGTGATATCAATTATATCCCCTTCGCCCGATGTCTCCAGGGATATTTCAGCCGTATACATCAATCCCTGCTCAGGCCTTCGGCCAAAGGAAGGTTTCATACGCCTCTATAGTCCCGCCGGTCGGAAGCGACGCACTCATCTTGATCTGGCCGATACCGAGATCAGAAGACGGGATAGAGATATCCGAATATGGGATTCTTATTCCCCCGTAAGGTGTGTTCTCTCCTTCATCGGAGGACGTAATTGTCGTATATCTTTTGTAGAAAATCTTCCTCGGACTTATCGTCTGGCCGTTTTTATCGATCGACGGGCTGTATACCGTAATCTGGGTGCTTATCGGCGTGTCGCTGAATATCACCTTTCTTCCGTATGCATCATAGAACGTGAAATGAAGCACGATCCCGTCATTCCCGAGATTTTGATCCCAGTCCAGCGGCTGGGCATAGATATCGAGGGCCTTTATATTCGAACTTGTACCCAAAACCTCACCGTAATAGACGAAATCCTCTGACGCATCGGTGACATACACCGTCTCACCCGATCCCCCGGATTCCGTCGATGTAGTTCCGTCACCCGATGAAACATAATATTGCGTCGTGCTGCTGCTCCCTTCTAAAAGAGGCGGGTATTTGACAAGAAGAATATACCCCCCGCCTGCGATTATCACTAGAAGAAGGATAATTATTATCGCATTGCCTTTTTCCATGATCTCAATTCGGCAATAAACAATATAATTCTGTTCGTAAAAAAAGAGAAGGAAATTTATTCTGTTATTTCGTCCGTTCCGGTTTCATCGCCTTCGTCGGAATCGAGAATCGTGAAACCCACGACACTGTCGCCCTCGTCGAGCTTCATTATCCGGACACCGCGGGTACCGCGTTTCTGGATCGAGATCTCCGAGACCTTCGTCCTGATCACGATGCCCGACCTGCTCATGAGGATTATATCCTCCTCATCGGAGACAGCCTTAGACGAGACGATTCCGCCGCTGACATCCGTCTGGATGTTCCTTACACCCATCGTCGCCCTTCCGTGGCCCCTGAACTCATCGAACTCGGTCCTCTTGCCGTAACCTTTCTCCGTTATCGTCAGGAGGTGATCCTTCTCAACTGGCGTTACATCCTGGAGCTCGTCCATGTATCTCAGCTTGATTCCCTTGACACCAAGGGCGTTCCTGTGCCTGAGCGAGATCGATTCGATCCCGAAACGCAGGCTCTGGCCCATGCGGGTCGTCAGGATTATCTCGCCGCTGTCGACCGCCTTCATGACATGTACCAGTTCGTCCCCGTCCTTCAGCGTTATCGCATAGATTCCCGACTGCCTCGGGCGGGAGAACTCGATCTGCGGGATCTTTACGACCATACCGTTCAGGGTTGCGAAGAGGAAGAACTCGTCCTCCTTAAACTCGGATACCGGTATAACCGCCGTCACCTTCTCCTCGTCGCCGAGCTCCAGCAGATTTACAATCGCCTTTCCGCGGCTCTGCCTCGTAGCCTCCGGGATATCGTAGACCTTGAGCCAGTAGACCCTTCCCGAGCTCGTGAAGCACAGCAGGTAATCGTGGGTGGATGCGACGAAGACCGACTTGACGAAATCCTCGTCCTTCGTAGACATCCCTATGATACCCCTTCCGCCCCTGTGCTGTCCCTTGTAAGTATCCAGGGGCATCGACTTGATGTAGTTATGCGAAGTCAGTGAGACAAGAACCTGCTTGTTCTCGATCAGGTCCTCCTTGTCCAGATCCGAAACGTCGTGGCTGATCTTCGTCCGCCTCTCGTCTGCGTACTTCGCGGAGATCTCCTCCGTCTCCCTCCTGATCTCGGCGAAGATATGCCCGTCGTCGGAGATGATCAGCTTAAGCCTCTCGACCTCTTTTAAGAGACCGTCACGCTCGTCGATGATCTTCTGGTGCTCGAGAGCCGCGAGACGGCGAAGCTGCATCTTGAGAATCGCATCGGCCTGGATCTCGTCCAGCCCGAAGTTCTCGATCAGCTTCTGCGAAGCCTCTTCGGTAGTCGAAGAGCCGCGGATCGTCGCGATGACAGCATCGATATTATCGAGTGCGAGAAGGAGACCTTTCAGGATGTGCAGCCTCTCCTCCGCCTTCCTCAGCTCGAAGATCGTCCTCCTGTATATGACGCTCTTCCTGTGTTTGAGGAACTCGTGAATTATCTCCTTAAGTGTGAGGACCTTCGGCTGGTTGTCGACGATTGCAAGATTGATAACTCCGAACGTCGATTCGAGAGGCGTATGCTTGTAGAGCTGGTTTAAAACGACCATCGGGACGATAGACTTCTTCAGCTCGACTACGACCCTTATTCCGTCCTTATCCGACTCGTCCCTGATATCAGAGATACCGTCGATCTTCTTGTCGCGGACAAGATCTGCAATAAGCTCGATCAGCCTCGCCTTGTTCACCTGGTAGGGGATCTCCGAGATGATGATCCTGCTCTTCTTCGAGCCCTCCTGGTCCTCGATCTCCGCAACACCCCTCATGCGGATGCGGCCTCTTCCGGTCGTATACGCACTCGCGATGCCGCTCCTGCCGAGGATTACTCCGCCTGTCGGGAAGTCGGGGCCCGGCATATACTCCATGAGACCGGCCGGCGAGATATCGGGATCGTCGATCATCGCACAGACCGCATTGCACACCTCTTTGATATTGTGAGGCGGCATCTTCGTTGCCATACCGACCGCAATACCGTCCGAGCCGTTGACAAGAAGGTTCGGGACCTTTGCAGGAAGTACGAGAGGCTCCTGCAGCGACTCGTCGAAGTTCGGGCCGAAGTCGACGGTCTCCTTGTCGATATCCTCAAGCAGCGATTCCGAGACCGGATCGAGCCTCGCCTCGGTGTAACGCATCGCTGCCGCAGAGTCCCCGTCGATAGAACCGAAGTTACCCTGTCCCTCGACGAGCATATACCTGTACGAGAACGGCTGGGCCATCTTGACAAGCGTATCGTAGATCGACGAATCGCCGTGCGGGTGGTATTTACCCATGACTTCTCCGACGATACGGGCGCTCTTCTTGAAGGGCTTGTCGTGATAATTGCCCATCTCGCCCATCGCGTAGAGCGTGCGCCTGTGGACAGGCTTCAGGCCGTCCCTTACATCGGGGATCGCCCTCCCGACGATAACCGACATCGCGTAGTCGAGATAAGACGACTTCATCTCCTCTTCGATCGAGACCGGGAGCACTCTCTTTACGACCTCGCCGGACGGATTCTCTTCAGATGTCAAGGTTCGTCACCTCCTTCGAATGGCGGATAATAAATTCTTTTCTCGCTTCCACGTCGTCTCCCATAAGTTTGCTGAATATCTCGTCCGCGTAGGAGGCTTCGATGACGCTGACCTGCTTTAAGACCCTTGATTCGGGGGCCATCGTGGTGTGCCACAGCTGGTCGGCGTTCATCTCACCGAGACCCTTGTAGCGCTGGACGGTCGTGCCCTTATCGCCGAACTCCTTCACGTATCTCTTCATCTCTTCCTCGGAGAAGGCATACTTCTCGTTCTTGCCTTTGGCGACCCTGAAGAGCGGGGGCTGGGCGATGTATACATATCCTTTCTCGATAAGCTCAGGCATGTACCTGTAGAAGAAGGTAAGAAGCAGCGTGCAGATATGAGCGCCGTCGACATCAGCATCGGTCATGAATATTATGTGATGGTAACGGGCCTTCTCCACGTCGAAGCTCTCGCCGAACCCGCATCCGATCGCGGAGATCAGGGTCTGAATTTCCGCGTTCTTCAGGATCCTGTGGGGATTCGCCTTCTCGACGTTGAGGATCTTTCCCCTGAGCGGAAGGATCGCCTGGAACTGCCTCGACCTTCCCTGTTTGGCCGAACCGCCTGCGGAATCTCCCTCCACGATATAGATCTCGCTCTTCGAGGGATCGCGTTCGGAGCAGTCGGCAAGCTTTCCGGGCAGACCGCCGCTCTCAAGCGTGCTCTTTCTCCTTGCAAGCTCCCTCGCTTTCCTCGCGGCCTCGCGGGCCCTTGCCGCACCGACGGCCTTGGAGACAATCGCCTGGATGACCTTAGGGTTCTCCTCGAAATATTCGGTCAGCGACTGGTAGACGAGCGAGTCGACGATTCCCTTCACGTTGCTGTTGCCGAGACGCATCTTGGTCTGCCCCTCGAACTGCGGGTTTGCGACCTTCAGGCTGATTACAGTTACAAGACCTTCGCGGACGTCCTCTCCTTTCAGGGACTCCGACATCCCCTTCATAAGGTTGTTGTCCTTTGCAGACTTGTTGATCGCACGTGTAAGCGCACTCCTGAAGCCCTCGAGGTGCGTTCCGCCCTCCCTCGTATTTACGCTGTTGACGAAGGTCATCATCGTCTCGGAGTAGGCAGTGGAATACTGGAGCGCCACCTCGACCTCGGTCATGCTCGCGGCATCCTTCGTATCGAAATATATTACATCGGGGTGGACGGTCTCCTTTCCGGTTATGAGATATGTCACGAACTCGCTTATCCCACCCTCGTAATTGAAGACATCCGCGTACCCGCTTCTTTCGTCGGATATCTCTATTGTAATTCCGCGGTTCAGGAACGCGAGCTCACGCATCCTGTGGCTGAGGATGTCATAGTCGAACGTTACGGTCTCGAAGATCATCTGGTCGGGCTTGAACCTGATCTTCGTGCCGTGCTTCTCGAATGCGTCGGGGGCTGCATTCTTCCTCGACGTCAGGTCGCTCTTCAGCCCGCCCCTGGCAAAGCCCATGTCGTAGATGTAGCCGTCCCTGAAGACCTCGACTTCGAGGAACTCAGAGAGGGCGTTTACCACCGAGACACCGACCCCGTGCAGTCCGCCGGATACCTGGTAGGTGTTCTTGTCGAACTTTCCGCCGGCGTGAAGGACGGTCATTACGACTTCAAGAGCGCTCTTTCCGTCCTGCTCTTCCATTATATCGACAGGAATACCACGCCCGTTGTCTTCGACGGTACAGGTTCCGTCCCTGCCGAGAGTTACGATGATATGATCGCATACGCCCGCGAGCGCCTCGTCGACTGCGTTATCGACCACCTCGTATACGAGATGGTGCAGGCCGCGGACATCGGTGCTGCCGATATACATGGCCGGCCTCTCCCTTACGGGTTCGAGGCCTTCAAGAACAGTAATATTTGATGCATTGTAATTATTCTGAGCCAAAATTATCCCCCATTAGAAGGTGGAAACCGTAATTTCCAAGATATTTTTTCTGCAAACTGCGATGCCGCCTGAGGACAAAAAACAGCATCTGCGTTTTGATAAATTGCACATATATTATTGTCCCTGCAGGCACTTAAATTATCGCAAAACAGGGCCCATATAGATTTCAGGGAAAATATTATAGGATTAAGAGAGCCGGAGCAGGCCGGCGTTCAGTCGAATTTCCCGACTGCCGGATCTTCGATGCCGAGCTCGCGATCGATGGCGAGAACGAGTCTTTTCAGCGATTTATTCAGCGATTCGAGATCTTCGGCGTCCATGTTCCCGCTCTGGTGCCAGTTGGCCTTCTGGCGAAGGTCGGTCAGGTGCTCCTCGACCTCGGTTCCCCTGAACTGTTCGGGGACCTGCATCTCGATAAGATGATCCGCAAGGCCGATCCACGCCCTCTCCGGCGGAAGACCGATGTGCTTTGCAACAAGCATGATGTTCGTTATGAAACCTCTTCCGAAACGGCTTTCCATGTTTGAGTTTTGGAGATTTTCCCTGAAAAAAGTATGGATTTGGGAGACGATCAGACCATTTTTTCCGGGTCGGTCTTCATGATCTCGCGGGAGAGTGTCGTCGCATATGTTCCCGGCGGAAGGCTGAATTCGAGAGTGACGGCGTCCCCCGAGACTTCATATTTCATCTCTGTCCTGATGGATGCGGCCCGCAGAGCGCCCCTGAAGGCGGTCCCGGTGATCTCTGCAGCCAGCCCGAAGCTTTCGGGGGTTATGCCGGAATCGTCGAGAAGTCCGGCGATATAGCGATCTGTCTCACCGGCGGGCCTGAACTCCTCGGACCCCGGCATGAATATCGCGGG
>NZ_KN360929.1:79414-97684 GCF_000784355.1 Methanolacinia paynteri
GCCTGCTCAGCGCCTTGTTGAAGAGCCAGGACTGTGCGGCGCTGACGAACATGGAGAGAAGCTTCGGGGGCGTGACCTTCAGTGCACCCTCGTAGTCGCCGGGCTCTTCGATGAGGTGGTGGAGCATCGCACGCTCGTAACGCAGGTGGGTCGGCATTATGGCGAGCGTCTCTCTCACGTCTTCGGTATCAAGATAATGCTTTCTTGCGATCTCGGTCTCTTCGGGTTCGTTTCCGCAGGAGAAACTGACGTAGGTCTTCACGGCCTCCCTGAAGTCTCCTTTCAGGATATCGAATCCGGTGAGGTGGGTTACGGGGCGTGTGGCACCGAAACGCTGTATACCGAAATAGTTGGGGATCTTTCCCGCCGCCGATGCGGACGAGACCTCTTCGAGGACGGGAACGGGGTCAGGGGCTTCGATGTCACGGATCGTTATCGCGAAGTCGTTTCCCTTCAGGTCCCCGAGCGAGATCTGGGAGTTTGCGTGGCCGGCGACTCTCAGCGAGATATCTTTGATCCTTATGGCTTCGACATCCTCTTCGCTCACACCGTAGATGGATATGAGCTGCCTCGTCACCGCCCTCTTGTCCTTGGTCCCGCCCCACCCGATCCGGCGCTGGCTTACCCCGAGCACCTTCGAGATCTCCTTTACCGCTTTCTGGAGATCCCAGTTGGTCTTTTCGAGCTCGCAGATGAGATACGGCCCGCCGGTCATCTTGATATCGCCGTAGATCTCGCCCACCACGAAGTCCGAAGGAGTCTTTTTCAGAACTCCGCCTGTTCCGGGGGTCTCCGTTACGTAATAGTCCATCCCGAGAAGGGTCTCGATCGGGTACTCGCTCTTCATCATAGGAGCTGGAGGTCTCCGGTAATCTTGTCGAGGTCTTCGGACTTCGCAGGGCCGAGGCCGAGTGCGGTAACGGTTCCCGGCGGGATCTCGGTCATTCCCGCATCGGCGATTATAGCCGCAGGTATCCCTGCATCCTCGGCGAGGGTCTTGATCACGTAGAGGTCCTTCTGGCTGTTGACCTTGAGAGCGACCTTCTTCATCCCCTCATCGAACCATTTTTTCTTTGTTATCTTATCGGCCTTCTCGTACGCCGCGATTGCGGCATGTGCGAGCTGTGCGCATTTCTTGCCGCATGACATCTTCACGTCGTTCCTGATGATCAGGCACTGCTTGTATTTGAATTCGGGTTCGGGCGACATTTTTGTAATATACTTAGGTCAGGGATTCAGATAAGTATGATTACGCTCAACTCTCCGCAGAAACATCCTCCTGGTCCTCCGCGAGGCCTCCGGCTGCAAACCATTCCGGCTTTTTGAACCTGTGCACTAGCAGAGGTATGGCAACGATGATGATCATCCCGGCGATTAGGAAGACGGGGTACCATATGCCGATCGTATTCGTGACATCGGGCGACGGCAGGGTGCTCACGAACTCTGTCAGGAGGAGGAAGAACATCCCGACGATTCCAACGATTAGAACGCTCCCGAAGCCGAAGGTGCACATGATGTAGAGACCCCTTTCTCCCCCGGGAATGTAGAACTGCGAATCCTTATGCTTCGATCTCAGGTACCTGAGCTTGATGGCGGTAAGGAACATGATGAAATACGCGATCAGGTAGACATGAGTGGTAAGTGCGACCATCATCCAGAACGCACTGTTCACCCCGGGAATCAGGGCGAAGATTATGCAGAACATCGAGACGAGGGAGGCCTGGAATATCACGAAGTTTCTCGGAATTCCGTGCTCGTTCGATTGCTGGAACCACAGCGGCAGTGTTCCGGCCTTCGCGGTCCTGAACAGGCCCCTGATCGGTGCGATGATCCACGTGCTCACCTCGCCGATCGACCCGATGACGACCATTATCGCGAGGATGGGAACGATCCACGAGAGTGAGAACGTATTGAAGAATATCTCGAACGCCTGCATGAGCCCGGCGATGAGGCTGATGTCGCTCTGCGGGACTACGGCCGCTATCGAGAAAGAGCCGAGCAGGTTTACGAAGAGGCAGAAGAATACCACGAAGATAAGAGCCAGCGGGTAATTCCTCGAAGGGTTCTTCAGGTTCTCGATATGTGCGGCAGAACCCTCGATCCCGAAATAAGGCAGGAAGAACGCGGCAAGTATCGCAAGGTTCGCGGGATTCGAGAGATCGGGGATATAGTTCTGTGCGGTGAGCGTAAGATCCAGCTGGATCGGATTTCCGGCGAGAAGATATGCACACCCGGCGACGACGATGGTTATGGCGGGAATCGCGACTCCGAGAATTACACAGACTGTGCTGATCTCTCCCGATAACTTCAGCCCTCTCAGGTTGACCAGCGTCGCACCCCAGTAGACTGCAAGAGAGATGACGAGGATCAGGATCTTGCTCTCCAGCTCCCCGTAGTCGAAGACATAGAGTATGGTTCCGGCTATGAACGAGAGGACCATGACCATCAGGATCGTCATCTGTATCCATTGCAGGAATATCGCGGTAAATCCCCATTTCTCCCCGAAGGCTCCTTTGACCCAGACATACAGTCCTCCCTCGTACGGGCAGGCGCTGCCCAGTTCGGAGAGGATCAGAACGCAGGGCAGGAGAAAACCGATTGTTGCAACAGCAAAATAGAAGAACATCTGCGTCCCCGCCTCGGCGAGAGTCGGCTGGCTCCTGACATTTACGAGAATGGCGGATGTGATCATTATGAAGGTGAACAACCCGATTTTATCCTTTATCTGCATAATATCACCATTAAATTCCGGATTCGCTGCGGGAATGCACGGCTTCGAATCGTAAAGCCGGCAGGTCCGCCAAAATGGGTCTTAGAGGAAAACCCGACCCGGTAAACAATTATTCCCATTCATGCCAATATGTAATAAGATCTGTGATTTACGACGTCATCGTTGCAGGCGGCGGGCCTGCGGGGAGCATGGCGGCAAAATGCTGTGCAAAAGCCGGACTCAACACTCTTATCATAGAGGAGCATGCCGCCGCCGGGACGCCGGTCCAGTGTGCAGGGCTCCTGAGCACAAATGCTTTTTTCGAATGCGAAGTTTCGGACAGGAGCGTCATCCAGACGGTCACGGGTGCAAGGGTCGTCTCCGGTCTCGGCTGCGAGTTCTCGTTTGACTCAGGAGAGATAAAGGCATATGTGGTCGACAGGAGCGCCTTCGACCGCGAGATGCTCGAAGGGGCCGCGAACGCCGGTGCGGAGATCATGCTGAAGACTTCCGTAACCGGGGCAGTCGTAGACGACAGCGGCTGCACGGTCTCAACGACGGGAGTTTCGGGCAAGCAGGATTTCAAATCGAAGATGATCGTGGCGGCGGACGGTCCGAGATCGAATTTTTCGAGATTCTTCGGCATGAAGCGTGCACCCGTGTTCCTCTCGGGGATCCAGGCGGACGTCCCGTATGAAAGCGACGGAAGGCTCGTCGAACTTCACCCGTATGCATCGCCGGGCTTCTTCGGCTGGGTCATTCCCGCCGGAAAGGGAAAAGCCCGTGTCGGGCTGTGTGCGGAGAAGGATACGAACGAGCTCTTCGGCCGGTTCATAAAACAATTCGGGCCCACGAACGTCCACCAGGTGACAGGGACAATCCCGATCGGGATCATGCCCCAAACATACGGGAACAGGACTTTATTCTGCGGTGATGCGGCAGGGTTCGCCAAACCCACATCAGGCGGAGGGGTGTACACGGGAGTCCGGTCGGCGAGGCATGCGGCCGATACCATCGCAAAGTGCATCGAATCAGGGGACTTCGGTGATCGGGCCCTTTCACGATACGAATCTTTATGGAAGGCGGACTTCGGGCGGGATCTTGCCTTCGGGATGAGGCTCTTCAGGATTCGGAAGAACCTGACACCGGAGATAATAGACGACCTCTGCCGGGAGATGAACGAAAAAGGCATGGCGGAAGACATCATCCGCTACGGCGATATGGACCGTCCGGGCAGGATTGTAAAAAAGATGGCACTGAACCCTTCGATCTACAGGGTGGCGGGGAAGGTCATCGGCAGCGAACTGCGTTCTCTTTTTTTCAAGAGTTAGATCTTTTGGCAACCCCGGCACCGGCGGAACAGATATCTGTCAGACACATCATAGGCAACCCCTCGCCGCGGGCCTTGTCCTAACCTCAATAAACTTCTGGCTCTTTGCTGTCTCATGTTTTTCTCCGGCAACCCCGGCACCGCCAGACGGCCCCTGCCCAGGGGCCTTGCCTTAAGATAATCTTCTCACGGCACGCCCGGGGGACCGACAAGGGTCCCCGGGCTGTTGAATATAGCTATCTTTGGTATATACCGTTCCTTACACGCCACGAGTCTACCGCGTCTCTCCGCTCAGGGGACACTCGTCTATCCCCTGGGCGGTTATCGCAACAGAGAAGCCCCGAGGTCGGGGCCGATCCGCGGGCTGCTGTGTAGTTCGCGGCGAGGGGTTGCCGAAGATGTGCCTGATGAATATCTTTGCCGGAGAAACTATAGCGAAGAGTTAGATCAAAAAGAGAAAAAAAAGAGACAGACCGGTTTACCCGGCAGTCGCCGTTTCATTGACGGCAACCGTTGCAGTCTCGTTCCCGGCAGTCTCATTGATTTCCATTTCAATTGCTGGAACGGGCCTTTCATAATTCTTTGCAGCCTCGATCGTCTCGAACAGGTTCCCGAATTCATCGATAAGCCCGAGATCGTATGCATCCTCGCCCCTGTAGAGCTGGGCTTCCTCCACGTCCTCGCGGCTGATATTTCTCTGGCTTAAGACATCGTCCAGGAACCGCTCGAAACTTTCGTCGACCATAGACTGAACATATTCCTGCTCCTCCTCGGTAAGGCCGCGGTACTGCGAAGTGAGATCCTTCATGTCGCCGGATTTTACAATCGAGACATTGACGCCTTCGATCTGGAGGGAGCGGCTGGTATCGATGAACGTCCAGATCGTCCCGATGCTTCCCGTAAGCGTATCGGGGCTTGCATAAATCTTGTCTGCATAAGCGCTGATGTAATATGCCGCAGACGTCGCCATATCTCCCATCGATACGAATACCGGTTTCTTCGTCTTTGCATATTGGATATCCTCGATTATTTCCTGTGCTCCGGCCGGCGATCCTCCCGGACTGTCCACCCTGAGAACGATAGCCTCGACAAGCGGATCATCCGCCGCCTGCCGGATCCGGCTCCCGACATATTCGCTTCCGACATATCCTCCGGTGTAAAAATCTCCGGTCTCGATCGTTCCTTCTATGCGGATTACCGAGACTCCCTTGCTCTCGGAGTAAGGTATCAGTATCGTTAAAAGAACTATAATTATCAATGCGATTATCACTCCGGCCACAAGCCAGGGAATTCCGGATTTTATCGATCTTTTTTTATTATTGTATTCTATCTTTTTTTCGAGCCAGCTCATTATTCACTTCCTGTACAGGACGTCGTATTCGGTAACGAGATTCGTCCCGCACATGTAGTAGTTTTTGAGTTGGAGGCTGAACATCTCCTCTTCGGATTCTATATGCATCCCTCCGACGAGAGACGGCGTGTCCGAACCTCCGACTATGAAGGGAAGATGTATAAGGCGGATCTCGTCGACAAGACGGTCCTGGAGCATGTAGTAGTTGAGAGTCGGCCCTCCTTCGATCATAAGTTTGGAGACGCCGTAGTCTTCGACGAGTGTCTTCATCAGGAGGGGAAGATCTACCTTGTCCTCGCCGACGCACACCACATCCGCTCCTTTATCCTCGAGAATCCGGATGTTCTCAGGCGATGCCTTTTTGGTCACTGCAATGAGTGTCGGGGCATCCGGCCCGAGCACATTGGAATCCGGGGGAATATCGGCCCTGCTCGAAGGAATGACCCTGAGGGGGCTCTTTCCCTCGACAGATCTTACTGTAAGAAATGAATTGTCGATATTGATTGTATTCGAGCCGACCATTATCGCATCATATTCGGCCCTTGTTTTGTGCAGGAGGATGTCGGTTGCGTGATCCATGTATTTCATCAGGATCTTGGAGGAGGCGCCTTTCTTAAGTGTAAGCTTGCCGTCCACGGTTATCTCCGACATCATCAGCACGTGGGGTTTAACAATATTTCCCGCCATATCAATCTTCTTATTTTAAGTTGTTCTTCAACCTGTAAAGCATTTAGTCTTATTCATAATTTCAAAAGGGTTTTTCCTTTGGGCGTCCACATAATATAAGAAATGAATATTACTGCGCTCAGGCCCAAATTTACCGGATGTCTCGAACCCCTCGCAAATATATTCATCAGGCTCAGGTTCACCCCGAACAGCGTCTCGATGCTGTCACTGCTTGCAGGGATCGGGGCTGCGTACCTGTTCTTTTATCAATACTTCGTCTCTGGCGCAATACTTCTTTTCATATCCGCAGTTCTCGATCTCGTCGACGGAACGGTTGCAAGAAAGACCGGGAGAGAGAGTAAATTCGGGGCGGTATTCGACTGGATCGTCGACAAATATGTAGACAGCATAGTCATCCTCGGGATCGGCCTCTCGGGGATCGCGATTATCAGCGGCTATTTTCCGATACCGCCACAATATATTCCGGCGGCGGATTTTGCAGTGGTCGCCATCGCGATTATCGGCTCGCTGATGAATACGTTCATAAAACCGGTCGTATATGCGGAAGTCGGTTTCGAGAAGAGGGAGGACGGGAAGATCGACGACCCCCTCGAGAGGGTGGGATTCTTCGGAAGGCCGGAGACGATTATCTTCCTCATCCTCGGGGGACTGACGGGATTCATCGCGATTGCGGTGATCCTGGTCGCGGTCTGCACGAATCTTTCCGCACTCCAGAGGATTATCTATCTTTACCGGCACCTGTAATCTTCATTATTTTTTCAGTATAGAGCGATACTATTCCTTCCGCGAATTCACCAAGCGCGGGATTCAGTTTGAACAGTCCGAGTGCGAGGAGCACGAGGAATATTAGTGCGCCCAGTTCCGCCATGACGTTGTGCGCCCAGAAGAAGCTCTCATACCCGATCTCCCCGTTGGACGCGATCTCGGGATATACCTGGAACCATTGTCCGGTGTATGCCATTACGACGAATACGTTCCTGAGAAGGTTCAGGATGTATATCGTCGGGACGACGAGCAGGAATGCCATGAGCTTTTGCCTCCTGTCCGAGGGAACGCAGTAGGCAAGCCCGAGCATTATCGCGATGCTCTGGATGCCGGTGCAGGCCAGGATTATCTCGACGCGGAAGTTGTTGTATTCTATCATATTCCACGCGACTTTTTCCGCGCCGAAACCGAACAGCCCGAGGAGTGACGAGACCTCGGATGTGACTACGGCGATGAGCCAGTCACCGAGCGGCTGGTAGAACCCGAAGGGGATATAGATCAGGAACGCGATGGCCGCCCCCCTGCTCAGGTAGATGGTGAGTTTGTTGTTCCTCAGGATTTCCGGGATTGTTATCGCAAGGAAGGGTATCCCGAGTATCCCGAATAGAGGGTACATGAAATTATTTTCGACGAAGATATAGTGCGGAAGGTCCACGAGGATCGAGAGGATGATCGCTGTCCACCCGGCGGCCGCACAATAGAGATTATACGGGCGCCTGAGCAGGAGAAAACCGATGAAAAATATTGCTGCGGCGTATATGAGAAGTGGTTCCATTGAGTATAAGTCTGCGGTGAAACCATTTATTTACTATTAGAATCATGTTGTGATTTACGTAAAACGGTCTATGAAATTTTTGTTTCAGGAACCTTTGCCTGAAAATCACGTTGTAATTTACATTAAACAGTCCATGAAACTTTTGTTTCATGAACGTTTTTTCAAATCGGACTTTATTTTACGGGCATCGTTTTGACAGAATGAATAAGAATTAATGAATTGGAAACAGATAATATAGACGATGATGTTTTGTCCTGAATGTAAAGGTCTTATGAAGTCCTCAAACGGGAAACTTAAGTGTACAAAATGTGGTTTTGAAAAGGAGATTGAAGACCGGTCCAAGATGATGAAGGTCAGGTCGATGGAAGAGAAAGACATCGTCATCGTCGAGGATACCGAAGAGATCGCGACCCTCCCGACGACGAGTGTCAGGTGCCCGGAGTGCGGCCACGATACAGCGTACTGGTGGCTCAGACAGCTCAGGTCCGCAGATGAGTCCGAGGTCAGGTTCTTCAAGTGCGTCAAGTGCAAGTACACCTGGCGCGAATACGACTGAATTTTCCACTTATTTTTTTTGTTCGATAAAATTTCTTTTTTTTTGGTTTTTTTACGGAGAGAGCGTCAGCTCCATAATTTTTGACGGCTTTTTAATAAGTTGCTCATGAGACAAAAGAGAGAATAAAGGTTCAGGGGATAGCCAAATAGATCGATTTAAAAGAGATACAAAGCTCTTCTGCTCCGTTGGGCCAGAAAATATCCGATGCAAACACTACGGCAAGCCCTATGAGCAATACTACCGCTATGCTCAGGAATGTCCCGAGAAGATAATATTCGACTAAGTACGTCCTGTCTTCCCTGAACCTGAATATTGATTTTGCAGTTATCAAAAATCCCATTGCTGCATATTGATTTATTAAAATAAATGTTAATACGAGGATTCTTTCAAGATAGCCGATCAGTTTTCCTGCATTGTCCAGATTGTTGCTGTCTGCCGCGGAGTTAAGTTCTCCGGAAAGTTTTTTCTCTTCTTCTTTTTTCTTATTCCCTTCTCCCTCCTCTTTTTTGCGCACAATTTCCCTGTAAGGGCTTAAAATATCCCTGATTAGGAATCCCGCAGGAGTAATTATCAGGAGATAAGCTGTAATTACCAAGAGCAGAACCGGACTTGACAGGAATTCGGGAATTAAAAACGTAGAATGCGGCCCGTAAAAACTTCCTGCCAGATATGCCACTATAACCAGAACTGCAAGGTGCAAGCCCTGATCGAGGATATATGTAATGGGACATTTTTCGATCTTCTTGTCGAGGTACACTTTCAGCAAATCGATTAGGGCATGTGAAAGAAATATGACCGGGATTATCCAGAAGGCCATCCAGATGCCCGAGAAGACATATGTCAATACTGCAACCAAAGCCGAATGGCAGTATAGTTTCTTCGATCTCCAGCCGGATATTTTTTTATCGTCGACCCATTTATCGCACTGGAGGTAAAAGTCGCCGAGGATGTGGGCGATCACCATTCTTAAGAAGATTGCAACGATCACAGGTCTTCCTCCTTAAATGAACCGGAATCAAGGAAAGAGAGCATTTCCTTCCCAGATGAGAGAGAATTATCCAGTTCATGAGCTTTGATAAAATGTTCGTTCGCCTTTTCACGTTTTCCGAGAGCATATTCCGAAACTCCTAAAGCGAGATATGCGATAGCATCGGCAGGTTCTAATCTTATTACGGTTTCAAATGCCTTTTTTGCCTCTTTATGTCTTTTCATTTTTTGTAAAATATGCCCTTTTAAATAGTAATTTCTAAAATATTCGGGTTGGAGGTTGATAGCAATTTCAATCTCTCTTTCTGCCTTATTTAGTTCCCCTTTATCGTTGTATACTACAGAAAGGAATCTGTGTGCATCCGGATTACTCGGATCTGTTTCGATTATTTTTGAAAGGTGGATCTCTGCTTCAGGGTATTTTAAAATCAGATAATTGAGATAAGCCAAATTATAGAGCAGATTATTATCGTCTTCCGAATCTTTTTTTATTTCTTTCAGCTCTTCTATTACCTTTTCAACATATTCATTTGCTCTTTCAATATCTCCCTTTTCCTTTAGATAATTATACATATTTTCGACAACAGAATGCTCGGATGGATGCAATTTCAAAAATTCTTCCATCTCTTTTTCAGCTCTATCGAATTTTTCCTGTAATAACAGGGAGTATATTAATCCGTTTATCGGGTTGAAATCTTCATTTTCTGCATGTTTCCATGCTTCCCTGTAAAATTCTTCTGCCTTGGAGAAATCTTTTCTTCTTTTATAAATTTCTCCAAGGTAAAATAATGCAGGTACATTGTTATTATCATTTTTAAGGAGTTTTTTACATTCTTTTTCTACCGAGGAGAGTTTTCCTTCATGAAAGAGACTTGCAATTAAATTAATTTCAGTTCTTTGGTTTTCGGGATCCTTTTCAAGAGCTTTGTAGTACTCTTCGGATGCTTCTTTATGGCTTCCCTTTTCAAAGAGATAATCCCCGTATTCTCTATGAAATACCGGAGAGTCGGGGTGACGATCAACCAGGCATTTCAAAGTTGAACCAATGTCGCTTGAGACATGGCCGAACAATATGTTATTGATTCTTTCTTCATCGACGATTTCCTGATATCTTCTTATCATCATCTCAACTGCATCGAAGTTGGCGGAATTCAGTCTTGCTGAAACATTGCTTTGAGATATTTCCAGTAACTCAGCGACATCGCTTTGTTTTTTTCCCAGCAGAGTGTGATATATTATCTCGGCCTGTGGTTTTGTCCACCTTGCGGTTATTGCTTCCAAAAGTGAGCATTCAACTTTTAATTCCCTGTTCAACTGATTCCAACCGGTTTTTATAGTGAGCTTCTGCTTTTTTTTATCCATCCTGTCGAGTTCGGGACCGGAGTTTCTGAATGCTTCGCCGTCGCAGCTGCCAATGTTCTTATCCTTATCATAATTTTCAATACCGCCTACTCCGATTGCTATCCTTACATCGGGCTTTATTTTTTTATTAGAATGGAGATCCTGCGATAATATATACGAACGAATTCTTAATGCGATCTCCAGGGCTTCACGCGACGAAGGCAAAACTGCCTGAAAACTATCCCCTCGGAAAATTTCAAAATTGATATTGTCTGCTTCCAGTTCCTGCAGTACGTTCCAAAGATGGATTACATATTCGGTTCTTTCATTTCCTTCCAGCCTGGAGTAATTTACAAGGTCGCCTGTCAGAACAGCATATATCTTTTCACTCATCTTTCACCCGCTGTATTACAGGTATTATTTCCGTGAAAGTATATAAGTCTACAGGGTTATATTTGTAACATATAACCTTCAAAAATTATATTATTAAAATATCATCTTTAATGATTATATTTTGCGGTTATAACTTTTAAACGTCATATTGTAAAGATATAATTTTAAGACATAATATTACTGAAATTTTTAGAATAGGTATTTTGATTTTCCTGTCTTCCCGAGGTTTAAAAATAAAAAGAGCTTTTACCGAAAAAAGAGGTGATCGATCCCCCTCCTCCGTTACGCAATGCCCCCCTGCCGCAGCCTCCCCGGCCAGGAAGAGAGATTCGAGGCTGCATATTTCGAAGCCGTAAGAACCCCCCTAACCAAGATAGAAGGGAAAGGGGAACTCTCGCTGAGAGAGATAAACAACTGCATAAACGAACTCTTAAAGCAGAGCATTCGGATCGAGGGCGTGATAAATCTCTTCTCGAACGTAAAAGAAAAATATTCCCTCTTTGACCCTGCGTTCCTTTCAGAGATCGCCCGTATGAAGGAGAAAAACCTCGCGGTGGAACTGCTTACGGAACAGATCAGGATCTATTCACGGACGAACGTCGTTAAATCCGCGAAATTTTCAGAGCTCCTTGCAGAAGCGATGAACAGCTACATAAACGGCATGCTGACAAACGAGCAGGTCATCGAAGAGCTGCTCAGGATGGCGAAGGACATGGCCGGGGCCCATAAAGGAGGAGAAGATATCGGCCTTACTCTCGAAGATATGGCATTCTACGATGCCCTGAGAAAGCCGGAAGCCGTCAAAGACTTCTACGAAAATGACGAACTCGTCGCAATCACGAAAGAGCTGCCCGAACTCTTGCGGAAGACAAGACAAGCGACTGTTAAAGCAGCACAGGTACCCTCCCGAGGTATGAAGGACGCCGTAAACACAGTCCTTGCCCAGTGCGGGATGTGGACCGACAACACGGAATTTGAGGAGTGGATCTGTTTTCATGTTTTCAGTCCCGGCTGTAAATTATATAATCTGCGAATCCAAATCCCATCCAATGACAATATGGATTGCATCGACCAACCGCGACAACTGGGAGGTAATCAAAAAGAAAAATACCTGGGGCGTTCCGAAGAGGAATAAGAACAGCATCGAAAGATCAAGCCCCGGCGACAGGATCGTCATATTCGTCCGACAGGAAAACGCCGGAGATACGATCCTCCCATCCGCAATAACCGCCACTTATGAGATTACATCGAAACCATTCGAAGACCATTCGGAAATATTCATCAGGCCTCCTACCATGCCCAGCGAAGAAGTCTTCCCCTATCGTGTAAAGCTGAAGGCCGTGAAAATATTCGATGACCCTCTCGATTTCAAATCGCTCATCCCGAAGCTGGAATTTATCACCAACAAGAAGCAGTGGACCGGCCACCTGAGAACGGCAATGAGAACAATCCCGGAAGAGGATTACGAGTATATTATGAAGGCCGCCGAAACCCCGAGAGGATGATCATCTCCCCGTCACCCATCAAAATCCTCTTTTTTCAACCGCACGAGATCCCTATTCACTCTTTTAAGAACCCGGTGATCTGGAACGCCCGGAAGAGGAATAGTAAAACCTCTTACATCCCCCTCCACACTGAAACTTCACCCGGTACATTCGCAGCCTTGCGGAAGTTTGCAGCAGTTTGCAGCACATCTCCGCAAAGCAACGAATTATTATAATCTCATTTTTTTCAATTCCCAAAAATATCCGGCTGTTTTTGATCTATGTTTGCAGCAGAACCGGGCGTACACACACAACAAGAAGAATATATCTCCTTAAGATCGTCCTCCTGTGCCCTGAATTTTTCCGCAAACTACATTTTTTAGAGAGAGAATCTCCACAATTCATACAACATTTGACAAAAGAGCCACCTTCATCTTTTATTTTACTTTGCAGCAGGTTGCTGCAAAACTGCTGCAAAGATGCTGCAAAGCTGCAAACATAACTCCGGGGTAACATCTCCACACGGACCCCGACGATCGCATCTTTGAGCTCGTGAATCTCTTTGGAGAGTGCCTGCGGTACCAGGTAGAGCGGGACGGGACCGGCAGGTTTGCCGATCTCCCCGAGAGAAGATGCGCTGCCGTTTCCATCTCCGGGCACGAGGCAGTAATAGTAGTCTCCGTTTATTCTTTCGTTTGTTTTTATCATTTTAATCATCGGGTGCAATTCCCACTCCTGATTAAGGTGGGGAGGGGAGTAATTATAAAACTAAATCGGAATTTCCGAAAAAATTGAAAATTAGATCCAGGGCATAAGGGATTTTATGAAATTCGTCACGTTCCATATATATTTCTAAAACCTGGAGGGGACATAAGCCCTTACGGGCAACCCAAACGACAGGTCCGCTTTGCAGGCTCAGCGAACACGTTCCGATCGTAACCGGTCCGAAACGTATTACATTCAATCATGTAACCCGGGGGTTAAATGAAATACTCCCCCGCATTTTCTTCATTTATATACCCCGCCGACAATCTATTGATCAGGGTGTTAAGGGAGCATCCAGACTCCCGTCCCATGACACCAGTGATGAAGAAGAAAGAAAAAACGCATAATACTCCAAACCCCCCACCAAAAGAAGACTCCACCCCCTGAGTCCTCAAATTCAAAACTCATACAACCTCCAAAAATTCCTTCGAAAGCCGGCAGACCCGAAACGGGTAATTGCCCCCATTTATTCAAATTGTCCTGATTCCGCCCCTGCAGAAATCTTTTCTCAAAATACCGATCCAAAGATCGATCGCAGAATGCCTCCCGTTCAATTTTCGTGATTTCCGTGCCGTTCCTCCCTGCCGTCCGGAAGAAACTTAATGGCAGGCATTTTTATCCACGGAACGAATCACTTTCCTGAGAGACCAGGGGATAGGATATACCCTGAAAAAATAACAATTAGGAAGGAATATGCAATCAAAATATAAAAATAAATTATTATGAGCATCCGGCAAAAAAATCTCATAAGAATACTGATTTTTTACTTTATTATATTGCAGATACTACTCCCGGCCGGAAGAGTCTGTGCAGAAACAGGAATATCACTGCCGGACCAGTACGCAAAAACAAACAACCTGCCGGACCCGGATTTTACCACGGCCCCGGGTATAGACAAATACAACCTGAACGAAACCGAAAAGAAATTATCCACCTCTCTTCTCCTGGATGCACAGGACTCCGGTGATCCAGGCGCCGTAAAATTATTCGCCAGTTCCGCATCTGTTGAAACCTCTTCGGACGAACCTGTCTACGTCTATGTATACGTGCTGCCCGGCTACTCCACGCATATCATCGACCATATTGCCGATGTGACTGGCAGGGACGAGGAGAACAACTTCGCAGTGGCATGGGTCGACACCGGAGACCTCTATGAACTGGCCGCAATCGAAGGGGTGAGAACGGTCAGGGAAGCCATCGCACCGGGTTTGAGTGTAGGATCCGTCACGACCGAAGGAGACATCGTCCATAAGACCGCCAATGTTCGTTCCGAATACGGTTACACAGGTAAAGGCGTGAAGATCGGGATCATCTCGAACGGCGTCAATCATATCAACGATTCGCAGAAATCAGGCGATCTCCCTGATGACGTCCACGTCCTCAGCGACGATGTAGGCGGCGATGAAGGGACGGCAATGCTTGAGATTGTACACGATATGGTTCCCGATGCCGAACTATATTTCCACGACATGGGGGACGATGAAATTGGATTCAATGATGCGATCGACGCTCTTGTTTCAAGCGGCTGCAAAGTAATCTGCGACGATATCTACTGGCCGGGGCAGCCGTACTTCGAGGACGGCAGCATCTCATCTCATCTCGAATCGGTGCTCTCAGATAACGATATCGTATATGTGGCTGCTGCAACAAATCTGGCGGAAGTGCATTACCAGGGCGAATTTTATAGCTCGACAAACGGATTCCACGACTTCAGCAGCGGCACAAATCCGAACCGCACATCCATGTATGTCTGCCTTCCCGCCGCCTCAGGTGTCCGTATCATCCTGCAGTGGAACGATAAGTTCGGCAGTTCGGACAACGACTATGATCTTTACCTGTCCAAAATATCGAATTCCTCTTCAGAAATTGAATATGGCGACCTGGATTACTCCGTGGATACCCAGGACGGGTCCGGCGATCCGATGGAGTATATTGAATATTACAATCCGTGCTCTTCGGAGATAATCGGGGAGATCGACGTCCGGAAAAACGGCAGTGCGGAGAGCAGAATCCTTGAGTTGTTCATTTTGCCGCAGGACGGAGCAAATGTGTACAACAATAATGTCGTCGCTGCCGACTCTGTTTTCGGGCATGCAGCAGTCCCGGATGTAATTACAACCGCCGCTGTAAACTGGATAACGCCTTCGACAATTGAATCGTACTCTTCACGCGGACCTGTGACTATATCATATCCCACGCCGGAAATCCGGGCGAAACCGGACATCACCGGGGTGGACAACGTGAGTATTACAGGAGCGGGAGGATTTACGAACCCGTTTTCCGGGACCAGTGCTGCGGCGCCGCACGTCGCTGCGGTTGCCGCCCAGATATGGGGTGCATATCCCGGGATGACCGCCGACGAGGTGAAGGCGGCACTCTACAATTCGACGGTCGACCTTGGAACAACAGGAAAGGACACGACTTTCGGCTATGGCCGGGCGGATGCACTTGCGATGGCGGACTCACTTCGAACGGTCGTCTCATCCGGCCTGAATGTCGCTACCGGTCGCAGCGGCGGCGGACCGAACACGGATACAGGGATGGGGTTCGCGACGGATCTTAAAGCAGGAGAAACTGCATCGTTTACAATGGACAAGGGTGCGGTCAGGGAAGTCTCGGTGACTGCCGGAACGGATATCAAAAAGGTTATGATCACAGTCCAAAAGGACGGATCGCTTCCGTCTTCGATCGAAGAGCCGGATACGGATGTCTACGAGTACGAGGATGTGACTGTCTACTACGCGGACGGGTCGGATCTCTCGGGCGGAACATTCGAATTCAAAGTGAAAAAGAGCTGGCTGTCCGCGAACGGCTACGGTTCCGGCGACATCGTAATGCTCCACTACAATGAAGAGACGGGCGA
Organism: Methanolacinia paynteri; assembly: GCF_000784355.1. Taxonomy (NCBI): domain Archaea; kingdom Methanobacteriati; phylum Methanobacteriota; class Methanomicrobia; order Methanomicrobiales; family Methanomicrobiaceae; genus Methanolacinia; species Methanolacinia paynteri. Next base: position 95,422 of record NZ_KN360929.1, read on the forward strand.
ATGGAAGGAACTCGAAACGACTCTGACGGACGAAGATGGATCATACTACTATTACACTGCTGAGACGCCGTCGTTCTCGTGGTTCGCGATTGCGGCAGCAGAAGGTTCGACGATCGTTCCTGGAGAGACACAGACTGCGGAAGCGACACTCGCGGCAACACAGTTTGCAACAGCATCCGTCACACCGTCGCCATCTTCCGCCGCAACTGTTCTCTTGACCGCGATACCGGCTAATCCCGGAAATTCGGGCGGAACGGGATCATGGTCATCTCTTGCAATCCCTGCGGTCTTCATGATCCTTGTGGTAATCGTCATCGTCGGTCTTGCCTGCCGCAGGAAAAAGGAACAGTATCCAGACTGGTGGGATAAGGAATTCAAATAATAAATATTCCTTTTTGCGGGAACCGGATTTTTTTCTTTCGAGAAGTTATTAGAGGGTATAAGCCCCTGCCTGGGCGATACCCATACGGGTATCCCCGGCCGGGAGGGAGAGAACAAAGAAGAAAACCGGAGCAGGCGGCGACCGATCACCATGAGGAGGAGGGCTTGAGGAAGTGGGGAAACCTCCCCTTCCCTCTCCCTTCCGGATTATTGCAAATTCCCGGAAACGTGCCGGCTCTTGACAATCCCGCCCATGACCCGGAACGCCGTCTCCGGTTCGTCGAACGAAGGAATACCGGCACTCGTGAGTGCGTCTCTTCCCTGCTTCATCTCCTCCCCGCCGACAAAGACGGGGACCAGCCTCTTCTCCGTCTCCTTCGTCTTTTTGATAATCTCTCCTGCAAGCTTTTCGAACGGGATATTATTGCTCGGGATCGAGATCACGACGCAAATGTCCCAGAAGTTATCGTTTTTGCAGAGCAGGTCGAGGGCCGCAACGAACCTGTCCATCCTTGCATCGCCGACGATATCCACCGGATTCCTCCGGCTCCAGTATGAAGGAAGGAAACCGTCGAACTTCTCTTTCACAGCAGGAGGAAGATCGACGATATTCAGCCCGTATTTCTCCGCGTAATCAGACGCAAGAACAGCGAAACCGCCAGCGTTCGTCACGACCACGACCCGGCCGCCCTTCGGGTATCTCTTCCTGTGCGCAAGGAACTCCGCCGAATAAAAAGCATCTTCGATACTCGAAACGGATATTGCGCCGCACTCCTTAAATGCCTCAATATAGATCTCGTGGCTCCCGGCAAGAGATCCCGTGTGCGAAGCTGCCGCAAGATGACCCTTGTCGGATGAGCCCGCCTTTATCACCACCACCGGCTTTTCGGGCGAGATTTCGGATACAAGCTCCATGAACCTCCTGCCGTCGCCCGCATCCTCGATATACATGATAATCGCACGGGTATTCTCGTCAGATTGCGCCCAGACCAGGTAATCGGTGAATTTAAGATCGCACTGGTTCCCGACCGAGGCCACGAGAGAGTAGCCGAGGCCGTACGAGAGGCTCCAGTCGATCACTGCGTTCAGGAGTGCACCGCTCTGGGATATAAACGCGATGTTCCCCGGAAGCGGAGTTATCGGGAGAAAGGTCGTGTCATACTCTTTATACGGGCTGATCAGGCCGAGACAGTTCGGGCCGACGATCCTCATCCCGTATTTCTTCCCGGTATCCGCAATCAGATCTTCGAGTTTTGCTCCCTCCTCCCCCGTCTCCCTGAATCCCGCCGAAATGATTACGGCAATCTTCACGCCTTTCTTTCCGCACTCCTCCGCGATTCCCGGAACGACTGGTGCAGGAACAGATATGACCGCCATATCCACGCTGCCGGGAATAGCCGTGACGGAGGGGTAGCATTTGAACCCGAAGATCTCGTCGTCAGTGGGATTTACAGGATAAAATTCACCCGGAAATTTCGCAAGCTTTTCAGCCATCGTCGTTCCCACCTTTCCCGGTTTCTCCGAGGCACCGACTAGAGCGATCGACGAAGGGCTGAATATTTTTGTATCGGGCGGAGCGTTTTCGCCCCGAACGGCCGGAGCAGCCGGAATAGTGCTTTCGTCGAAGATGAACGCGGTGTCGATTGCACATGCTCCTTCCTCGTAGAGCCTGAGGGGATTTATGTCGAACTCGGAAAGACCCGGCGTTTCGCCGAACATCCGGGCGGCATTTACAAGAATTCGCACCATCTCAGCCTCGTCCTTCGGCTTCGAACCCCGATAACCCCGGATAAGCGGCAGGGCCTTAATGGCATGGATCATCCTCTTCGCTTTTTCAGGCGTTACAGGCAGTATCGAAAACGATACATCCTTGTAGATGCTC
>NZ_KN360929.1:97810-136453 GCF_000784355.1 Methanolacinia paynteri
TGCAGACAACGAATTTTTAATTATTCGCGAATATGCCTCCCGGGCCTCACCCGCGGAGCCGATATCCAGAACAACGCCGCCTGCGTCGCTCTTGTGGATGATATCCGGGGAGATCACCTTCATCACGACAGGAAAACCCAGACCTTCAGCGATACCGGCGGCCTCGTCTCCGGAATGAGCAAGACCGTATTCGGGATGCGGGATACCAAAACCGTCCAGGAGACGGTATCCTTCAGCACCAAGAAGCACCTTTTTCTTCATAAATTCACCCCGCACGGGACCGGCGGAAAATATTTTTGACATATATTACGCAGGTTGGAAAAACCCGGGCCATTTAGGATTAGTTTAACACCCAACTATTTATATACTTTATAAATAATTTTATAAACATGAAGGTGAATCCGGAAGACTCGTTGAAGATCGAAAATATCGTAGCATCGGCCAAGGTTGCCAAAGAACTCGATCTCCAGATGATAAACGAAAAGATCAAAGATGCAGAGTACAACAAGAAGAGGTTCCCCGGCGTTGTGCTCAGGATGCAGGAGCCCAAGATTGCGGCTCTCGTCTTCGGATCGGGAAAAGTGGTCCTGACCGGTGCAAAGAGTATAGACAGCCTTTCAAAGGGTCTCGAGATACTCGGAGACAAATTAAGGGAGCTCAAACTGGATATCCCCAAAAACCTGGAGTATAAAGTCCAGAATATCGTAACCTCCGCAGATCTCGGAACTCCCATAAACCTGAACAAGATCGCTGTAGGTTTCAATCTCGAAAGGATCGAATACGAACCCGAGCAGTTCCCGGGACTGGTCTACAGGCTCGACGAGCCTAAAGTGGTCGTTCTCCTCTTCGGGTCGGGGAAACTTATCATAACCGGTGGCAAGCAGCCCGAAGATGCCAGATTAGCGGTGCAGAAGATTTTATCCGATCTTTCAAACCTCGGATTAATTTAAACAATAGATTATATATTTTCCTATCATTTTTGGTCTAACAATAATTAGATCATTATCATACCACCCTAAATACCACAATCAAGATAAAAATGTATTTATAAGAAACTGGCAAATTAGAATGTACAGACTGGTGTAGTTATGAAACTCGAAAAAGTTTTGACATTCACTGAAAAGGAAGAGGAACTGGCTGATCTTCTTTCAGAAGTGGGTCTCAAAAAGAATGTCGCCAAGGTTCTGGTTTATCTTGCAAATACCGAGGAGGCGACATCAAGGGAGATTGAGAGGGGGACCGATCTCCGCCAGCCGGAAGTCAGCATAGCCATGAGAACCCTGAGCGAAAAGGAGTGGATCTCCAACAGGGAGAGCAAGGCGGAGAGCAAAGGCAGGCCCGTGAAGATATACAACCTGTCGAAACCGATGGCAGAAATCATCGATACTCTTGAGAAAGATAAAAAAGAAGAGATTGAAAACCAGCTTGAAATTATAAAAAAGATCAGAAAAATAGTCTGATTAAAAAATATTTACACCATTTTCATTTCCGATTACAACTTTTGTCCTGCCGGTAAATTCCGTAAACAGTCCGCAGCTTAATACGCCGGGCAGGTTATTTATTCTCGACTGGAGCAGTTCAGGCTCTTCTATGAACCCGAAATCACAGTCTACTTCGAAATTGCCGCTGTCTGTTATTACAGGGCCGTCTTTTTTGACACCCATACGGACTGAGGGAATGCCGCCGAGTTCCCGTATTCTTCTTTCAAAGAGACCGAGGGCGAACGGGAGTACTTCGACAGGAACGGGGCCGTGGAGCTTTTCACACATCTTCGATTCGTCTGCTACGACTACGAAGAGGTCCGCTGCATCGGCGACACATCTTTCGAGTGTCTGTGCTGCTCCCCTTCCTTTTATCATCCGGAGCGAGGAGTCGATCTTGTCGGCTCCGTCGATTGCGATATCGAGCGACGGGTACTCATCGAGTACGGAGAGCGGAATGCCGTATTCTCTCGCCCTCATCGAAGCCTGAAAAGATGTGGGGATGCCGATCATATCGAGACCTTCGGAGGATATCCGTTCGGAGAGGCGTTCCATGGCGTAGAAGACCGTCGAGCCTGTTCCGAGCCCGACAGCCATGCCGTCCTGTATGAGTTCGGCCGCAAAATATCCGGCATTCTTTTTGGATATATCAATGTCTGAAGTCATTTCCTGAAACCTGATCAGTAGTCATGCACATACAAAAAAGAACTTTCTATTTATGGTGATCGGAGTCCGGAAAGATCAGGATCGGGTGACCCGGCGATCGAAAAAAGGGTTGAATTATCTTATAAGATAAACGATTGAGACCGAAGCGGTTACGTCTACGTCACCAGCTTCAACGGATGTAGGAGCTCCGGCGGAGGCTGCCGACTTATACATCGCATCCTCGGCATAGGCGTAGTTGTAGCTTACCGGGACGTAGCTTGCACCGACGTTGACGGTCTTTACTCCGACAATCGAAACGCCGAGTGCGGATGCGACTGCGTCTGCATCGGACTTGGCCTGTACGACGGCTGCGTCAAGGGCCTGCGAACGGAGTTCGTTGGACTTCTCATCGCTGAGCGTGAATGAAACATAGTTTATGCTGTTTGCACCGGATGCAACGGCGTTGTCGATTATCTCGCCTGCCATATCAACCTTCATTGTCTCCACTTTTATGGTGTTGGTGACCCTGTAGACTGTTTTCCTGGAACCGAATATGGAGTCGTCACCTGAGGTGTACGAATAGATGTTGTAGCCGGTCGTCTCGATCTCGTCGCTTGTCAGGCCCATTCCCTTCAGGGCACTGAGGACCTTATCCATCTTTACAGCGTTCTCCTGCTGGGCTTTGTACGCGTCGGTATCTTCAGTTTCTACTGCAATTGAAACTATTACCGTATCGGGTGCGGAGCTAACCTTTCCTGTGCCCGATACCGAGATGGTCTTGTCGTCCGTGGTGTCGACTGCGGCGGCTGTACCTGCCATTGCAGCAACGAGGACGAAGATCATCGAAACCAGAATTAGTTTTTTCAGACTCATTTGTATCAGAAGATAGTAGCATTGAAATTTATTAACACTATTCATGACTTCGAAAATAACTGAAGTTATTTGTTTTGATTTTGGATTTGGGCTGTGTTGAAGTAAGAAGAGGTTTTTTCTCGTATTTATCTGGGCCTAAGCCCCTTCCTGTATTATTCAAGTCCTGAAATTCTTTTTTTTGGGGTATTGATTTGGGCATAAGCCCCTGCGGGGCAGCCCTCTGCTTAATTCGCTACGCGAATTTGCGCAATCGCGATAGCCCGACCTGGACGCTACCCATTCGGGTAGCCTCGGCCGGGGAAAAACTTACAAGAAATAAGATCGCTAAATGCCATAGAGTCATTCAGATGATGAGAAACTTTCACGGAGCCGGAGGGATGCTTGTCCATCCCGGAGGCGACTTATCGCCATGAGGGGGAGGGTCTAAGGGAGGGGGAATCGTCCCCCGCCCTCAATCAAAAACGTAAAAAACGTTACTTACTCCAAAACAATCGTCCCGACAACCCTGAGTTTTCCGGCATCGAGGTGGTGAACGATAGCCTTGTCGCCGGGGAAGTACGCGATGTCCTTCTCGAGGCTTATCTCGACTTCCGGATTCTTCGGATCGGAGTCGTCCGTCACCGAATCGATCTTTCCCGAGACGTAACTCATCCAGTGGCCGATATGGATCACCATCGAATCCTTCATCGGGACATTCCAGTATTTGACGATCTTGATCCTGCCCTTGAACGAGTCGCCGGTCTTTATCGAATCGTCGGTTGTCACGACCTGACCCCTGTCGATCTCGTCCGCAGTAATATTTTTCAGTGCAAGTCCGACGCGGTCATACGGGACGGCATCCGTGCAGTCGTCGTCGTGCCTCTGTATCGAGCGGATCTGTGCGGTTCTCTCGCCGGGGAGAACCTTCACGGAGTCATGAGTCCTGATCGTTCCCTTCACAACTCCGCCGAGGATCACGGTCCCGATACCCTTTACATTGAAGTGGTGATCGACCATAACCGTTCCCGGAATATCGGAGATCACCCTCTCTACCTTTGCGGCAGCGGCGAGGAGGGACTCCCTGAGAATGATCGAATCGTCCTCCATGAAAGTATAGTTCTCGATGACCGTTCCCTTGATCAACGGATCGATCTGCGACTTGTCGATATAATTCCTGAGAATTACATAGCCGCTCTTTATCCCGGCACAGTCGAGCATGACCACACACTCCCCGAATTCGGGGGTGATCGCATCCACGACCAGGATCGCGGACTGCGACATCGCAACGGCATAATACAGGGGTGCGACCCGCTCCGGGTATCTCGACGGCTCGATAATCGTAACAGTATCTTCGCCCTTCTTCAGGTTGTAAAAAGTAATATCGGATTCGGTCCCGGCCTTGCCTATGGCTTTGGCATATCCGTGCGGGCCGAGAACCGCTACATTGAGATTAGGCATAGTGCCAATAATTTAGCTCTGAATGGTAAAGATGGTTTTTGTCCGGGGTTGTGATTTATAGAAAATTACAGGCAAATCAAGTGACCTGCAATAGATATTCCATCAAACGCATCGTTGGCAACCCCTCGCCGCGGGCCCATCAGGCAGGCCCGCGGATCGGCCCCGGCCTCGGGGCCTCTCTATGGCGATAGACCGCCCAAGGGATAGACAGGTATCCCCTGAGTGGAGAGACGCGGGGTATTGATTCATACACTGTTTCTTGTAAATCTCAATTCAACAGCCCGGGGGACCCTCGCCGGTCCCTTGGGCGTGCCGTGAGAAGATTATCTTAAGGCAAGGCCCCTGGGAGGGGCCGTCCGGTGGCTTTTGCCGCCGGTGCCGGGGTTGCCAACAATGTTTGTACAAAACGAACCCAAGATGAGAAAGAAAATACAAAAAAAATATTCAAAAAAAATTACCGGTGGGCGAAGTACGCCGTAATACCGGAATCAGAAACGGAATCGATCCTTGCAAAGCCAACCCTTTCGAACTGGACCACCTTGTCCACCTCGTCCCTCACCGAAATTTCACAGAATCCTTCCTGCTCTCCCTCCGGGGTGAGAAGAGTGCATTTCACTTTTTCCAATTCAGGAAGCCACTGGATGATCGGGGACTTCTCCTTACGTGCCTCTTCAAGCGACGTTCCTGCGTATTCAAACACACGCTCTCCGTTCTCCTCTCCGATCCTCACGTTGAAGAGATCCTTGAACCGGACCATCGGGACGCCCGCGATCTCGTCCTCCGGGGCGTAGAGAGTCCCTTTGAAATCCAGCATCCTGTAACCCCTCGCCTCGTCGTTCGGGTGGAGGAACGCCTTCGCCGTAACAGCAGGGGCCCCTCTAATCTCGCACTTCACCGGATCCGGGACGAAGAAGTACCTGTTTGCAACCGGATCGATGACCTGTTTGTTCTCGGCAAAAAGATTCTCCCACGAGAACGCGATATCCGTCTGGCCGACACCGATATCGATCATCGAGTTCCTTACGGCCTCCGCCTGGATGCCTCTCCTCGCAATCGCCCTGAGAGTCCCGAGGTGGATATCGTCCCAGCCCGTGTATTTTCCGGCACGTATACCCTCCTTCATCGCAGTCGTCGAGAGCACAAGGCCCCCTACCGACATTCTCCCGTAATGATAGAACTCCGGCTGGCTCCACCCGAGATAATCGTAGATGAATCCCTGCCGCTTCGTATTCGCGATATGATCCTTTCCTCTTATCACGTGGGTTATGCCGAGAAGGTGATCGTCGATAACAACCGAGAAGTTCATCATCGGGAAGACACGTGCATCCGTCCTGAGATGCGGAGTCTCCACGATCCTGAAGAGAGAGAAGTCCCTCATCGCGGGATCGGGAAGATCAACTCCGGTCTTCACCCGCACCGTCGCAGCACCCTCTGGGAACGTCCCGTCGAGCATCTTCTCCCACAGGGAGATGTTCTCCTCCACGGTCTGGTCCCTGCACGGGCACTCCTTCTTGCTGTCCTTTAAAACTTTGAAAGCCGCAGAATCGCAGGTGCAGACATATGCATTACCGGACTCAAGGAGTTGCCGGCAGTATGTGTAATAGATATCCAGCCTGTCGCTCTGGTAAACGATCTCCGAGATCTTCAGGCCGAGCCATTCGATATCCTCCAGGATCATCCCGTAGTTCTCGGGCTGCACACGCCGGGCGTCCGTATCCTCGATCCTCAGAACATATCGTCCGCCGTACTTCCGGACATAATAGTCGTTCAGGTAAGCAGCACGGGCATGGCCGATGTGAAGCGGACCGCTGGGATTCGGGGCGAAACGCATCACGACCCCGTCCTTTCCCACGTTCTTCAGGTCGCGAAGACCCCTCTCCTTCGTCTTCTTCTCCTTCTTCCGGTCAACAAGTTCGGGAGCCATCTCCGCGAGCTTCTCCCTTCTCTCTGCAGGAGACATACCGTCGATCTCCTGAAGAACCTCGTTCAGGATCGCCGACATCTCCTTTGCACGGGAGCGGAACTCGGGGTGTTTACCCATCAATAGTCCTAAAACCGCACCTGCCTTAGGGACGTTCTCGTGCTCTACTGCGTTTTCCAGCGCATGAATATAAAAAAACTGTTTTGGGTCAACTGACATGCCGTTCAGAAGCTCCGGTTGATGAAATAATCCGTAATTTCTCCAAGAAGCCTTTTTTCTTCGCAGTCAGGGAATACGACGAGCGTTTCCTTCGCCCTCTTTACATGATCCATGGCCGTCTCCCTCACTGCATCGATAATTCCGGCCTCTTTAAGCTCGGATATAGCCTGGTCGATCTCCTCGTCGGTCAGGTTCTCCTTCCTGTACTTCGACAGGTCAAGACCCCGATCCTTCGCAAAGATCGCCACAAGAGTCTGCTTGCCTTCACGAAGATCCGATGCACGATCCTTTCCGGACTTCTCCGAATCCGCCATAAGATCGATTACATCGTCCTGGATCTGGAACGCGACACCGCTCAGGTATCCCCAGTCGTGAAGAGCCCCGACCTGCCGTGCATCTCCGCCTGCAAGAATACCGCCGATCGCCGCAGCCGCTGCATAGAGTTTACCTGTCTTCTGCCCGACCATCTCGAGATACTCGTACGGATCGACATCGTCGCGTTTCTCAAAAGACATATCCTCGTGCTGACCCCTGCAGATCTCGAGGCATGTCCTCGCCAGGATCGCGACAGCCTCTACCTTTGCAACCGGGTCCGCATCCGCCATCGTTATCAGCTCGAACGCTTCGGCGTAGAGAACATCCCCTGCAAGAATAGCCGTAGGCTCGTCCCACTGCGTATGAACTGTAGGAACACCCCTGCGTGTGACGTCCCCGTCCATGATATCGTCGTGGACAAGAGTAAAAGTGTGCGTCACTTCAAGTGCAAGTGCTGCGGGAATAACCGAATCGGAGCGTCCCTTCTCGATGATATTCGCCGCAAGCATCGTAACGGACGGACGGAGCCTCTTTCCGCCGGCACAGAGCAGGTGAGCGCTCGCCTTGTCAAGTTCGCCGGGGAGACTGCCGTACATGCTTTCGAGCCTCGTATCGATCAGTTCCGCATTCTTCTCAAGATATTCTTCCAGTTTCATATTACCATCATCCTATTTCGTGACATTAATCTTCATCCCGTTCCTGAGCAGGTGGGCGTCGTTGCCGAGCGTATAACCGCATTCCTCGAGCAGTTTTATGTAATCGCCGGTCATGTCGACATCACCGTGGGCGGGAATCACGTGCTGGGGATTCAACAGGTGGATAACCTCGTAATGATCCTCCCTCTGCCCGTGGCCGCTCACGTGAAGGCCTTCGAAGATCCTCGCACCCCGCATCTTCAGCAGCACCTCCTGGTGGTAGCGCTGGCCGTAGTTCATCGGGTTCGGAATGACATTGGCGCTGTAGAGAACCTTGTCGCCCTTGTCGATCCTGTACGGGCTGTTGCCCTGTGCTATCCTCGTTAAGGTCGCACCCGGCTCGCCCTGGTGACCGGTGACTATAGGTACATATTTGTCCTTGCCTTCCTTAATCATCCTGCGGATGACACGGTCGACCGTCTTCCGGTTGCCAAACATCGAGAGGGTCTCGGGGAAACCAACCTGCTTGAGCTGTTCGGCCGTAGAAGAGTATCTCTCCATCGAACGGCCGAGCAGGACGGGTTTTCGTCCGATCTCGTGTGCGCATTCCGCGATCGTCTTGACCCTTGCGATATGCGAGGAGAAAGTACTGACGATTATTGCATTCTTGTCGTCCTCGTAGCTCGTCATCACGTCGCGGACAAGCTTCTGTGCGACACGCTCGCTCGGGCAGCGGCCCGGGAGACGTACGTTCGTACTCTCTACGATAAGAGCGATGACACCCTCGCGGCCGAGCTCCTGCATCCTCGCGATATCTGGCGGATTGCCGAGAACCGGGGTCCGGTCAAGCTTGAAATCGAGGGCGTAAACGATCGCTCCCTGGGGAGTATGGAGAACCGCCATCGCGGTATCGATTATACTGTGCTGGATGTTTACGAATTCGATATTAAGATCCTTCGAGATCTCGTACCTGTATTTCTTGCCGGCACGGAGTGCGAAGACCTTGTTGTTGACACCGAATTTCTTCTCGCCCTCTATCTGCTGCTCGATGAGCTTGGCGGTATAGGGCGTCCCGATAATCGGTGCGTTGTACCTGTGCGCAAGCTTAGGGATCGCACCGATATGGTCCAGGTGGCCGTGGGTGCAGACAATCGCCTTGACACTCCCCTCGACAGTATTCATTATCGTATCGTCGGGTATGGCCTTCATCTCAATGAGGTCGAGGGAGTGCATATTCTCCACTTCCGCGTCCTCGTGGATCATAATCTGGTCGAGGCGGAGCCCCATATCGAAGATTACAATCTCCTTTCCAACCCTGACGGCGGTCATATTCCGACCTACTTCGTTGTAACCGCCGACGGCTATTATTTCAATATCCATTTTAAATCTCCTGAAATATCAGATTTTTTTAGATCTTTTAGATCTTTTTTATATCATTTCACCAGTCTTTCCGGTAATATAGACTCTTTTTCCGGCCAGTGCACCGCAGCTCTCCGAGCCCGTCAGGTACATCGCGATCCTGATCTCTTCGTGGATCTGCCCGATCTTCCCGAAAAGTGCCTCGGAACTTTCCATCGCCGGCTTAAGCAGCGGAAGCGCCATTCCCCCGAGGGATGCGCCCAGTGCGACAGCTTTTGCAATATCTATCCCCGACCTCAGGCCGCCTGAAGCGATCACGGGCTTTCCCTTACCGCAGACCTCGATAAGGGAGACGACGGTCGGGATTCCCCAATCTGAAAAATCCCTGCCGAGCTGTCTCAGCGACTCATCCTCACCGCGAAGGGCCTCTACGGCCGCCCACGAAGTTCCGCCGAGCCCGGCGGTATCGATCGCGGCAGCCCCGACGGACCACAACTTCTCCGCAACTTCGGCCGATATACCCGCACCCGTCTCTTTGACGATTACTGGATATTTCGAAGATACACAGAGTTCGGCTATAGCATCGAGACAACCGGACGAATCGTGATCGCCTTCCGGCTGGACTGCCTCCTGGAGCGGGTTTAAGTGGATGCATAGCGCCTGTGCGTCTATCATCTCCACTGCACGATCCGCCCATTCGGGACCCTTCTCCCTGAGCTGCACCGCACCGAGATTCCCGCATAGGAACGCCTTCGGCGCAGCCTCGCGGACGGCTGTAAAACTGCCTTCAAGATCTGGGTTTTCGAGTGCGGCCCTCTGGGAGCCCACACCCATACCGATATTGAATCGTCCTGCGGCCTCTCCCAGTCGCCGGTTGACCTCCGTCGTATCCGGGTGGCCCCCGGTCATGGCAGATATAAACAAAGGGGACGCCAGCTTATGGCCGAGAAAACGAACACCCGGATCAATCCTGTCCATGCTGCACTCGGGCAGAGAATTATGCACAAGCCTGATATCGTCGAAACCGCTTCTGCCGGCTTCGATATTCCCGCTGCAGCAGATCTTCAGGTGCTCGAGTTTTCTTGAGGAGGTATATTCCGATTTGTCCTTCTTCTTATCCATCTTAAATTCCTGGTTGTTCCGGCCTTCCCTGCGGCTATAGTGAGATCTGGCCGATCAGCCGGGCCGCATATGCACCCAATCACTGGGCGCCGTCAATGCGGCAAATCTATATTCTGTTCCCGGTTAAGGCGACACCCGTGTGCCGCCGTTGTCGCGCCCGTCAAGGAAATCACTGACACGGGATATATGGAATAGCTCCGATTCGACACCATTTTCGGCAAGGAGAAGAAGTTCGTCGATCTTGCCCCTCATCCCTCCGGTAACGTCGGTGCTGCCCGATCCGCGGATCTCCAGATCGCCGGCGTTGTTCCTGTTTATGTGACGGATTACATTTCCGTCGGAACCTATTACACCGGCGACATCTGTCGCAAGTCCTATTCTGTCGACTGCCATTTTCCCTGCAAGGCAGCTGATAAGCTGATCGCCCGAGACGATACAGGCCCCCTGCCCGATATCCATCACTACGTCCCCGTGAAGAACGGGGATTACACCGTTTTGGATTAGCAGTTCGACAGGACTGCTGTCAAATGATATTAGACGTCCGTTTTTCGCAGTACATGCATCAAGCGGGTGAATGCCTACGGCCTCCACACCACTGGCACGCAGCGCGTTTACCACCTCTTCGTTCAGGCTGCACACAGCCCTGTGGGTGATAAATATGCCTGCTTTATTAGTATGATCTAACCCTTTATCAAGATGATGCTCTTTCGCTTCCGGATGGCCGCACGAACCGGCGCCGTGAACGATAACCGGCACGACATTATCTCTTGACGCGAGCTCTTTCGCTATCTTTTCAAGAACAGGTTTGTTTACTTTGCATTCGCCCGAAGATTTGTCGGTGATTACGCTACCGCCCAGCTTTAGAATAATCTTCTCTTTCCTCATCGTCTTCCCTGCGTGCCCCTTCCGTATCTATCGTAGTTATTATCGCCTTTCCGTCGGCAGCCTCGATTGCAGCGGCGACCCTGCTCTTGGATCTCTTCGGGCAGAGTGCGATCATGCACCCTCCGCCGCCGGCCCCTGTCATTTTGGCGCCGTATGCACCGCCGCTCCGTGCTGCGTTCACAAGCCTTGTCAATGCCGGGTGGCCTACCCCGAGAGCCTCCAGGAGAGAATGGTTGACGTCCATATACCGCCCGAGAACCTTTAAGTTGTTGAAATTGTGCATGGATCTCGTCGTGACCGCCTCGATTGCATCGAGGATCGGGTCGACCACGAGCGGGTTCGTCCTCCTGAATTCACCCACCATCTCCACGAGTTCGGACGTCTTGTGCGAGACGAGGGTGTTGCCGATGACGATGTTGAAATTCTCCGGCGGAAGGATCCTCCTCTTGTTGTCCTTGATCAGGATCAGTCCGCCATAGGTCGAGACGAACGTATCGGTAGGGCTCGCTCTTCCCCTCTGGACCTTCTTCTCCACCTGGTATGCGATATCAGCGATGTCCTTTTTCTGAAGGGAAAGGTTGAATTCGTCGTTTATCGCCGAGAGCGTTGCGACGGTGACCGCCGCGGACGATCCGAGGCCTGATGAGCTCGGGAGCTGGGAATGAATATATACACTCCCCGTAACACCGGTCAGATCGAAACAATTCTCAATATAAGGGGAATTTATCTTCGAAGGGTTCCGCACCTTCCTGACCGTAACCGAGACCCTCGGTTTGATGGCCATCGCTATTCCCGGTTTTCCGTAGACCACCGCGTGCTCGCCAAATAAAAATACCTTGCCCGGTGCACTCCATGTCGCCATATTATCACTTAAAAAACTGCAACCGCCGCGTACCCGACAACCTGGCTGAAGTCACCCGAGACGTCGCCGCTGGTCATGTAATTCAGCAATTCACCCTTTTTTGCACCGAATAGTTCCCTGCATGCCTCTACCATCACTGCAATCGGCCCGTAGCCGCAGGCACTGACGCCCTCCTCACGGATTCTCCTGAAAAATTCTTCCGAATCAAGATCGAAGAGAGCTTCGATGGCATAACCGTCGAGCCTTCTCGCCTCTTCATCAGGGATATAATGCGAAAAGTCAGAGGATGCGACAATTCTTACATCCGACGACGTTTCACGGACTGCCCGGACGATTGCATCCGCCATTGCTTTTGCTCCCTGCAGGGTCTGCCTCCCCATAAGTACGGGCACGACCTTCGCATCCGGGAACCTGAACTTTATGAAGGGCATCTGCACTTCAAGAGAATTTTCAGGCTGGGCCATTGCAAAATCGTCCCTGTTGATATCGAGTGCAGAGACAAGAGTCTCGTCGCATTCGATAACTCCAAGAGGCGTCTCCCATGACAGACCGGAGGTGCAGTCGGGATACCCGGAATGGCTCGGGGCGATTACGATAAAAGTCCCGTTGAAATCTTCAGGAATTGCAGAAAAGGAATATGCGGCTGCCTGGCCGGAATATATTGTCCCCGCATGAGGGGATATTATTCCGCAGGCGTCTACAGGATGCGGCAAAGCAACATGACTAAAAAAATACGCCAGCTGCTCTTTTAAAGAAGCGGGCTCCCCGGGATAGAATCTCCCGGCCAGAGTGACCCTGCGCACATCCATGTAACCATAAACTCCGGGCTCGCTTAAAGCTCGATCTCGAAGTCTTCTACTGTAATGGAGGTTGGGACACCGCGTATCTTAAGAACCTCTCTTGCAAGCAGATAGTATATCAGGCTCAGAGCTTTGCGCCCCTTATTGTTTGTAGGGATTACGAGATCAATATATTTAGTAATGTTGTTGGTGTCGCAGAGGGCAACTACCGGGACGCCGCACTGGACCGCCTCGTTGATCGCCTGCGAATCGCCGATCGGGTCGGTTACGATAAGAACGTCGGGTTCAACGTAGTTCGGGATCTTCTGGTTGGTCAGCATTCCGGGAATGAAGCGGCCTACCTTCGACCTTCCGCCGACTGCATCGGCGAACTTTCTTGCCGGGTACTGTCCGTACTGGCGCGAGGTCACAACGAATATCTTTGCAGGGTCGAATTTTGCAATGAACTCTGCAGCGGTCTTTATCCTGTCGTCTGTCTGCTGAATGTCGAGGATGTAAAGTCCGTCACCGCGGACGCGGTAGATAAACTTCATCATGTCCTGGCTCTTCTGCTGCGTTCCGATGTGTACACCGGCAGCAAGGTAATCTTCAACCGGGACTAAGGACTCTTTCAGCTCTATCTCAATATCACTATTTGCATTCAATTAATCAGCTCTCCTTTTTATCTTCTTTTCACTGTAATGGGAATTACGCCCTTTTGGTACTCCTCTAATGCGATTTCAAGAGGATCAATCTTGTCTGTTTTCACTAATAACGGTGCGCCCATCGAGATTTGCAACGAGCGTGCCCCGACGATGCGGGCTCTTTCATAGCGGGTGTATGATGTTGTCATCTTAATCCACAGAACTTTTTAAGAACATTTAAATTTTTGGAAAATGGGGTCGCTGAGATTCGAACTCAGGTCACAGCATCCCGAACGCCATAGGATTCCAGGCTACCCCACGACCCCTCCTAAATTTATTGATAAGGGTTGAGATCGTCAATGATCTCCTTGTGCGAAAGCAGCATTCTCCTGCAGCAGTAACGCTCAAGACCGAGATCATCCAGAATCTCCCTGATATCCTCACCAGCTTCCAATCTCTTCTTATACTCTTCATACTCGGTGGAAATCACTTTTCCACAGGTAAAACATCTGACTGGTATCATTGAGCCTGATCTCTCCCTTATATTTTAGCCATCCTAACGATAAGACTTTTGGAATTTCTTTCTTGCACCGCGTCCGTGAGGCTTTTTCGCCTCTTTCTGGCGGGAGTCGTTGACAAGAAGAGTCCTGTCATATGCAAGATATGCGTCCTTAATCTTAGGGTCGTTATACCAGTTAAGGATACCGCGGCCTATTGCAGTTCTGATGGCATCTGCCTGTCCCATGTAGCCGCCGCCCTGGACCTCGACACTGATGTCGATCTCGTCGGTTATGCCGGGGAGAAGGAGAAGGGGCTCTGAAATCTTCAGCCTTGAAAGTTCTGTCCCGTAGATTTCGAGGGGAACCGAGTTGATGCGGATCCTTCCCTTTCCTTCCTTCACGGTCGCCCTGGCAACGGCGGTCTTCTTCTTTCCGCTTGTATTGATAATCTTTGACATAAATCTTTACCCCCGGTTAGAATTTTGCTCCCAGCGTTTCGCTGATCGTTCCGATCTTTACATACTTGGGAGTCGACAGGGAGTCGACGTGGGCAGAGTCGATGACCTCGAATTCAGAGTTGGCAAACTCGTTCGGGACTCCGACATAGACCTTTACTCTCTTGAAGGCCTCGACACCGCGCTGCCTCTTGTAAGGGAGCATGCCCCTGATCGTGCGCTTCATGATGTGGTCGGGTCTTCTCGGGAAGAACGGTCCGCCTTCGCGTGAACCGCGCTTTCTCTTCACGTCGTAGTCTGCCAGAACACGTGCCTTTGCACCTGTAACTACGGCAGCTTCCGCATTGACGATCGCGATCTCCTCTCCCTCGAGGCATCTCTTGGCTACAAGGCTCGCGAGTCTTCCAAGGCGCAGGTCTGTTGCATCGATTACTGTAACCATTCTCCTCACCTCAGTATCCTTACAAGTTTTCCCTCGGGATTCGTCTTCACGAGGTCCTCAATAGTCATACAGGTTCCTTCGGCAGCTTTGATCTTGTCTGCTGCACCTTCGCTGAAATTGAGCGCGGCAACCTTCACTCCCCTTGTCAGTGCTCCGCTTCCGAGAACCTTGCCGGGTATGATCACGGTCTCGCCTTCGCGGGCGTACCTGTTGATCTTGCTGAGGTTTACCTCGGCGTAGTTGCGGCTCGGGGCCTCAAGTCTTCTCGCGATCTCGCGCCAGACCTTCGCATCGCCTGAACGGGACGCTTCCTTTAATGATGAGATCAGGGCAGTGTAACGCGGATTTGTCTTAGTAATATTCTTCATATCAGATCGCTCCGGATATCTCGTTTAATACATCCACCAGGCTGTCGGATTTGTCCTTCATTATTCCTAATGCGCAGGTCATGATCTCCTTCACGGGGAGCGACCCGTCGCTTTCGACGACAAATAAAAACCTTGTATTGTCCGGTTTAACGCTTATTGCCGGCCTGTCACCGATTCCGCTCGCCATACATGCCTTCTCACAGAGACGGCACATCGAACAGTCCTCGAGTTTCCCGTCGGCAACTTCGACCGATTTTTTGCCGACCCTGAGAACATTGCGCGGGCACTCTTCGACACAGTTGCCGCAGGCATCGCACCGGTCATCGATTGTGATGACGGGATATGCCTTGTAGCCGCATGCGAGAGTGGGCTCCCATTTTGCATGTTCGTCCCCGATATTGAGTTCCGCACGGGCCTCGAGAACGACCTTCTGGTCCTTTTCGAGTTTGACGATGGGTATATCCATATTCACCGGCGTGGCTCTCGGGTCTGCAGGTATGAGATCGCTCGAATGAACCGTGCCGGGGCCCTCGACGCTGAGCGTGAATATGGCCTGGCAGGACGAGCATCCCTCGCCGCCGCACGAACATTCGGACTTCTTTACATATTCTGACAGATCGGTCTTGATCGGAATCAGGCCGAGCCTGTGTGCCAGCATCTCGTCGAAGAGTGCACTGTTATTATCATATATCAGCACGTCTTCGATTGCGAGTGTAGGCACCTCTCCGATCATTGTCCTGCGGAATGTATTTGCAAACGCAGGAGTGGCATCCTTAAGCGTAAAACGCGCAATATCTTCGTCCAGCCTGCTGAATGAAATCTCCATTAATCAGACTCTCCTGCCCCTTCTTCCACCTTTTGCACGGATGCTGTCATGTGGAACGGGCGTTACGTCTTCGATGCGTCCGATTCTCATTCCCGCACGGGCGAGTGCACGGATTGCAGCCTGTGCTCCGGGACCGGGACTGCGTTGTTTGCCCCTGCCTGGTGCACGGACCCTGACGTGAACTCCTACGATGCCCTTGTCCTTTGCCGCCTGTGCGACATTGGTTGCCATCTGCATGGCAGCATAAGGTGAACTTTCATTTCTGGCCTGTTTAACAACCATACCGCCGCTGGACTTTGTCACGGTCTCGGCTCCCGAGAGATCGGTTATTGTTATGACCGTGTTGTTGAATGATGCGAAGATGTGGGCGATTCCCCACTTTTCATCAGATGCCATTATGCTCTGCCTCCCGAAACGATGCGCTCGCGTTCAGGGTGTATTGTGTCGGTAAGCGGAGAGTTTCCGTAATATGTGACACCTGCTTCTTCGGATCTGCGTACGCGGTAGCCGGGTATTGTAAGCTTCCTGCCGTTCACGGCGATGTGGCCGTGTGTAATGAACTGGCGGGCCTGCTTGGGCGAACGTGCGAGACCTTTTCTGTAGACGATGGTCTGTAGTCTGCGTTCGAGTTCGTTCTCCGTCTTCATTGCAAGAACGTCGCCGATGCCTGCACCGGCGGAGAGAAGACCATATCTCTCGAGGTGGCCGAGAAGCTCTTCCTGCTTTCTTGCGACAAATGCTTCATCCGTAACGGATGATTTAAGGGCGAGGAGGTCACGGGCGGCACGCCTGTATTTACGAAGCGTACTCTGGGCCTTCCAGAACTCCCTCTTGTTTCGAAGACCGTATTCCATCATGAGTCTGTTCTCATCCTCAATACGGGTCTTCTCGAAACGCCTCTTGGGAGTTTCATATTTCTTGTGGTTTTTACCGGGATATCCCATAACAAATCACCCTACTGTTTCTTCTTGCTTACACCGACGGTTGCGCCGTGGCGGCCTGTCGATTTCGTACGCTGTCCCCTGACCTTCTGGTGGGTTTCGTGGCGGATACCGCGGTAACAGCGAATCTTTCTCATCCTGTTGACGTCGTCGTCGACAGCCATACGGAGGTCTGTGCCGAGGAGCTGTTTTGCCTCTCCGGTGTACACATCCTTCTGACGGTTAAGCATCCATGCAGGGACCTTCCCGGTGTAGCCTGAGACTACCTCGCGAATTCTGTCCACAACGTCCTCTTCCAAAAGACCGAGGGTTGCACGCGGGTCTACACCGGCCATCTGTGCGATTGAGACCGATGTGTGCATACCGATGCCTGCAAGACCGGTAAGCGCGACCTGAACAGATTTGGTACCGTCAAGATCTGTGTTTTCTACCCTGACGAAGTATTTTATCTCTTGTTCTTCCATTCAATTGCCTCTCAGTATAACATACTGCATGTAAGATTTACGGTTTGTGAGCGTTGAGGGAGGGATTTGAACCCCCGAGTCCGAGAAGGACACGGGGTTAGCAACCCCGCGCCATACCAGGCTTGGCTACCTCAACTTTTTTTAAACAACGCATCTTACGACACTCGCGGTAAGATACCGCTCCATGAATATGCTTTAAAAGATGGGTCAATATCGTTATTAAGCATTGCGGATGACACCGTCGTCCTCCGCACTTTTTTCCTGTATTCTGTACGCAGGAGAAATAGAAAAAAAAGGCTCTTTGTTGATCTGTGTGGGTACAAAAAGCAGATTTCATTACTTTCGGCAACCCTTCGCCGCGAGCCGTCCGGCGGCATGACCGCCGGTGCCGGGGTTGCCTAAGTAAGATATGTAAGCAATATAGCAAAAAAAAGAAAAAAGAAGTTTAAAGAGCCACGATAAGCGACTCTTTGGAGATCTGGCCGACGAGTTTCTGGTCGTTTACGACAGGAACTGAGCTGATATTTTTGTTTACCAGCAGGTCGACGATCCCGGCGATGTCCGTTTTGGCATCGACGGTGATCGCAGGCGACGTCATGATGTCGCTGACGAACAGGTTCCTGACCTGGTACTCCTGGTGCTTGTCGCCGACCGCAGAGCGGAACTCGCGGAGAGATTTTGCGATATCGGTCTCGGTCACTACCCCGATCACTCCCGTCTCGTCGGTGACAACAAATTTCGTCACGTTCTCGTCGAGCATCCTCCGCCTCAGGTGGACAACCCTCTCGCCGGGGTGGATCGTGTGCGGAGCCTGCATGATCTTGTCCGCAGGGATTTCAGGCTTTACAACCTTTAACAGGTCGGTCGCATCCACTTTTCCGATCAGCTTGTGATCGCTGTCGAGAATGACGACGATCTTGAACTCCTGCAGCAGCGGGACCAGTACGTCCACGGGCTCGTCCGGGTAAGCGGACGTAAACGCTTCGTCGATGCCGCTTGCGACATGTATCTTCGTGGGAGATACGGTAGAGGTTTTTTTGCTTCCAAGTGTATCGGCAATCGCCTTTCTTGATATTGTCCCGACAACCGTCCCGTTGTTCGTTACTATCAGGGGATCGGCGGCCTCATCAAGCATTTTATCGAGAGCTTCCGTTATTGCAGCGGATTTTGCTATGGCAACAGGCTTTGACATTATATCTTTTATTAACAGATCTTCATTCATCTGAAACACCTCCAGTGGGGAATATTATTATATTTTTCCTCTTTCCGTTCTCAGGTTCCCCCGCCATACGACAGGGGCACTTCATCTCATTTCAATAATCTTTACCGGGTGACGAATTCCCGTTTCCTGACTGCGATAGCAGTCTTACAACATCGAATTCCGTTATCACCCCTACAAGGTTGGAGTCTTCGATAACAGGGAGTGCACCGACATTCTTCTCGATCATCTGTATCGCGGCATCTCTTGTAGAGACGTCCGGAGAAGTCGTGTAGAGATTTCCAGACATGACATCTCTTACAGATACCGAGATTATGTCCGAGACATCCCCCGTAACCATATTTTTGAACACACCTCCGTTTCCAACATACTTCATTATATCCATCGCCGTGATTATGCCGAAAAGGACATCTTCGCTGACTACGGGAAGTCTCCTGAATTTATGCGAGATCATCTCCTTTGCGACATTTGTCACCGTGTTGTCCGGCGACGTTATATACGGCGAACGTGTCATCACATCCCTGACATTGAGAGGGCTGTCCTGGTAGTTCATTACCTTTAAGACGTCCCTCTCGGTGACGATGCCTTTTATGGCGCCGTCCGCATCAAGGATCGGGATTCCGCCGCATTTCTTCTCGACTATCAGGGATGCAACCTCCTGTATCCGGGCGTTCTCCCTTACCGAGAGAACCTTTGGGCTCATAATCTCGCGGACGCTGTCGTTCAAAGCCGAGATTACGTTTCCTTTATGTTTCCTGGACACCAGGTTGAATTTCTCTCCTCCCCCGATGAAATTTATGATATCGCCGGCGGTGACGATTCCGAGAACCTTTCCGGTTCCGGAATCTGTTACAGGAAGCCTCCTGAAACCTTTCTCCGCCATCGTTTCGACGGCACCTATTATGCTCATCCTCGGAGAGACTGTTATGACATCAGCGGTAGAAATTTCGCTGACATGTCTGTTATTGTAGTTTATATTGTTCTTGCCGTTTTTTTGCATTAAACCATCCTGTTTTTATTCGCACATGAAACGGATATATCATGCACATTTCACGGGGAAACCGCCCGGCAGTTCCCCGTATTTATTTTCTGCATTCATACTGCGGATCGGGGGCACAATAAGAGCCCAGCCATGACCTGCAGTAATTGCATTACATTATATTCCGGTTTTATGCCTCGGACTGTTGAGGTCATCGGGGTGGCACATGGAGTTAATCCACATCGTCCCCCCTGCGGCACTTCGAACACAGCATTCTCCCGTCGTCAACAACGAGGTCGTCGCTCATCATACCGCAGGAATCACATATCCCTGTCGAAGAATCGTCGGTGATGGACTTCTCATATCCGTTGTTGACCTTTATCAGCTCGGACATTATCTCGTTCATCGCGTTTGAGACCGAGAGAATGTCCCTGACGGTTACAAGGCCTACGACCTTGTCCCCTTCAACAACAGGAAGTCTTCTCACTTTATTTTTCACCATCATGTGAGTTGCATCGCCAACGGTTTTGTCAACATCAATTGTGATCAACGGGGTACTCATGATTTCACTGACACGTACTTCACTCGGTTTTTTGTCTTTGGCAACAACCTTACAGTTGATATCCTCCTCCGTAACTATACCCTTTGGCAGGTTATTCTGTAGCACTATGCAACTTCCGACTTCGTCGCGGCACATCTTTTCTGCGGCCTTTGCAACAGTCGCTTCGACACCGATAGTGGTGGGATTATATCTCATCGCCTCCTTTACCGGAACGCCGACTTCAAATCGGATTATGTCGTATTTTTTTTCACTCACATGACTCACCTCCATCCCCGCAGGAAAACTCCTGCAGAGAGAGGGTCTACAATTTAACCTATCGCCCTGTCTCTATAAAAGGATACTGACAAAGACATTTCATAAAAAAGAAAAAATATTGAAGGATATTATTCAATCATCCTTTCATTCGATGCAAAGAAAATATATTTCCCAAAAGAGACATGATATTTAGTATATAATGTACAATATTACCGTTACATAATATTAGTTGATATGCTGGAGTTAGTACAAAGATGAGTTTTCTTATTCGAACCAAACAAAAATTTTCCAGGTTCTTTAAGGGCCTGATGAAGAAAAAGCAGATGCGGGTGGGTATATACGGGCCCCCAAATGCAGGAAAAACAACTCTTTCAAACCGGATAGTCAGGGACTGGACAGGAGACGCCGTCGGCCCTGTAAGCGAGATCCCGCACGAAACAAGGCGTGCGAGAAGAAAAGAAGGGGTTACTATCTCTGACGAAACGGGGAATTCGGTCACTATCGATATCGTCGATACGCCGGGTGTTACGACGAAGATCGACTACAAGGAATTTCTCGAGTACGGAATCGAGGCAGACGAGGCCATCGTGCGGGCAAGGGAGGCGACGGAAGGTGTTGCAGAGGCCATGCACTGGTTGAGAGAGGATATCGACGGGGTTATATATATGCTCGATTCCACGCAGGACCCGTTCGTCCAGGTAAATATAATGCTGATAGGAATTATCGAGAGCAGGGATCTGCCTGTAATTATCGTTGCAAATAAGACGGATCTTCCGGATGCAGCTCCTTCAAGGATCAAGAGCGCCTTCCCGCAGCACCCGGTTATTTCAATCTCAGGGCTTGAGGGAACGAACGTGGAGGAGCTCTACGATAAAATGATCGAGTACTTCGGGTGAATAAAATGATACAGGGAGTTCAGATAGACCTTATATCGGCCGACCGCCTCGAAAGACTCACGGCGCTGGAGAAAGTCAGGCTGATTCTTGAAAAGGTCATGGAAGGAAATGTCGTTGTCCTTGAAAAAGGCCTGACTGCGGACGAGCAGAGCCTTCTTATCGAGACAACGATGAGGGAGATTACTCCCGACGGATTTGCCGGAATAGAGATGGAGACATATTCCGGGGGACCGGCCGAAAGCCACAAGGGTGGCGGCGGACTGTTCGGCGGTCTCTTCGGCAAAAAGGAATCTCCAGGCCGCCTTACAGTAATAGGGCCTGCAAACCAGATGAAGACGCTGAAGAAGGACAAGGATCTCATCAGTGCCTGGGTATCCTCAAGGTGAAACCTGATAATGCCACACAAGTGTACTAAATGCGGCAGGGAGTTTAAGGACGGTACGACCGACATCCTGAAGGGCTGCCCCAGTTGCGGAGGAAAAAAGTTTCTCTACATCAAGCCTGAAGATCTTCATAAGGATATTCTTGAAGAGAAGAGCATAGAGGATGTCATCGAAGAGAAAAAGGATTCTCTTCTTGAAGTGAGCAGCAGCAGGGACGAAGAGCCGGTCGAGATATACGAAAGAATTGAAAGCATTCGTGTTCTCAACCCGGGATCTTACGAACTCAACCTTGAAAAGCTCGCGAAGAGCGACGAGATGGTGATGCAGATGGGCAAGGACGACAAGTACATCGTCGATCTGCTTTCGATGGGGAAGGTAGAGAAAGACAAAAAAAAGAAGAAGAAAAAGTAAATTTTTTATGTATCTTTTAAAAAATATTTCTCTTGACTTTTAAGAATTAATATATATAAATATAATGTGTAACACTATCACTTCCATTGGAATTTGCTACTGTAAGCATCACATTTTTCCAGCCACTAGAAGTATATGTATATACATGCGTAGGATTCTGCTCTGTTGAAGTTTGACCATCATCGAAATCCCATTCCCATGATGTCGGATCGCCCTCAGACTCATCCGTAAAGTAGAATGTTGTAGAATACCTAGAGCCCGAATTTGGAGATACCGTGAATTCAGCAACGACCGGTTCAATCAACTCATAACTATCCGCACTACACATCAGATATGTAGCACTGCTGCTGAGCTGGAATAAATTGCCGCTGTTCGGGTACATATTATTGATATGAACCTCAGGAGTTTCCGTTGGTGACCAGGGCAGAATCTCGGTTCCGTCAACTACCAGATATGTCTGGACACTGTATCCCGGATAAGGAACAACTATTGACAGCGTCGAATGCATATCGGAGAAACCGGACACCTCTGTATTTGAAAGTGATCCATGACCAGAGGAACGTACTCCGTTTATATACAGGTTGACATCATCAAATTCGAGAGTAGAGATTCTCCCAGAGTTGCTATAAATAGAACCGTCCTGATCATCCCTCAGGACAATACGAACATTTGTTCCAACCGGAAGATTAACAGAGGAACCTCTGAAGTAGAGATAAGAATAATAACCCGTTACATTAAATTCAAGTTCACTGCCTGAAGTGAGATAAAAGGGCCTGTGGGTATTAAGGAGAATATCCGAGCGTGACTCGATTACGGTGATATAGTCGGTCTTCTCCTCAATATCATAGCCCATTGCATTCGAAGCTCTCAGGCTTACATTGTAAATTCCCGGTGAAGTGTACACATGCTCGGGGTTCTGATCAGTGGATGTCTCTCCATCGCCGAAGTCCCAGAGCCAGGAATCTGCACATCCTGCAGAGAGAGAGGTGAAGTTGACTGTAAGCGGAGCTGAACCTTCGGTCACATCAGCCTCGAAGTCGGCTGTTGGCACGGTACAGTAGTCATCCAGGCAGAAGTTCTCCATATACTCGACATCTGTTGATCCGGCGGGGGCCCACTTGAGATATAATACTGCAACCTCCTCCACTTCGTACATCATTACCTTTATGGGGTGGTATCCTTCGGTCAGATGAATGGGGACTGACGAGGATTCCGGCGGATGATCTTCCCAGTTGTCGATCAATGGCGTATTCATATCGTCTATCCACAGTCGCGAGCCGTCGTCCGATGTAAGGTTGAAGGTATAGTCATCCTCGGTATCGACGAGGAAGTACCCTTCGTACATTACGCTGAAATACTCGGTCCTCTGGATAAGCGGGTACGGCCAGTTCGGGATGTCGCTCTCATAACCGTATTCTTCGTATCCCCAATCATTTGCAAACCTGAGTCTTTGCGATACGTCTACAACAGGCGTTCCCGCAAAGTTGGTGTTCCTGTAGTAATACCCGGTAAGGCCGGTATTCTCGCACGTGCTTGTCGCCAATACGGAGATGTAAGCCGTTTTCGTCTCGGTGTCGCTCCCGTCGGCGTTGGTCACTGTCAACGAGACCGTAAAGTTTCCGAATGAAGAGTATAAATGAACAGGATTCTCTTCGGTCGAGTTTGTGCCGTCACCGAAGTCCCAGAACCATGAAGTAGGACTTCCTGTAGATTGATCGGTAAACTGAACCGACAGGGGCAGGGGTCCCGAAGTGATATTGGCAGTGAAGTCCGCATCCGGGGGAGACGGAGTTACCCCGTTCACAACGATATATTCTGGTTTTGTCTTGATAGCCGAGCCGTTAGCATTTGATACGGTAAGCGTTACAGTATATCTTCCTTCCCCGTTATAGGTATGAGAGGGGTTTTGACTCGTCGAATTTTTGCCGTCCCCAAAGTCCCAGTACCAGGAAGTAGGACCTCCTGACGACATATCTGTAAAGGAGACGGATAATGAACCAATCCCGCCGCTTCTCGGAGTTCCAGAGAAATCTGCAGATAATACCGAGGTAATTATATATCCCTCTCCGCTTGATGCGATCAGGCTTCCCTGCCCTCCTTTCGTGGATATTAGAAGTATCTGGCTGTAATCACTTTTACCCTCGATTACAAGTGTTTCCCCGACATCCCAGGAATCCCATTCTCCTCCGATCTCATTCCCGCCGTCCTGACCAAGGAGCGTTATTTCAGAGGGAGAATAATCTCTACCGTCCACACGGACAATAAATTCCCCGCTCCTGAGAGAGTCCCCCCCGTTATGATATAAAAGAAGGTCTTCATCGGTAGTATCGGGGATCAATGACAGGCTGGGAATTTCTGTAGGAGTACTCTGGCCCGTGATAAATACGCCCACCATGGCGATTCCCACGACAACAAGAGAGATCATTAATACTACACCGATGAGCTCTGAAACGGCCTCATATCTTTGGATTTCATCAATCTCGATGTCGTTTCTCTTCAGAGTGCATCAACCCCGGAACAATATTGAATATGACTGAACAAACCAGTGAAAAATATTTAACAATTGACACAGGCAATTCAGTAACACCAGTATAGTGTATTCTAACTATTCATAGATATTTAAATGCGTTGTGTTGCTTCAGGCTCGTTAGGAAATAACCTGGAGATGATTCCTGGAAGCCGGCCGGAAATTTCTGCAATTATGTTCCTCTTTTCCGTCATTCCTGCCGAACTATAAACAAACCACCGGTTTTCAGGAACAGGTCCAGCCATAAAAAAAGACTTAATCAACCGAGGATCATATCAGGGATTTCAGAAAAAAAGAAAATTATTCAAAAAGAGACTAATTTCCAAACGGGTAATCTTCCGGATCGCTGATATAATTGGCAATGTTCCTGAATTCGACATCTGTTCCATAGTCGACATAGAACCCGTCTCTTGCAATAACTACTCCTTCAAAATAACTACCATGGAAAGTGACCCTCCCGTAAGGAGCGAATAAAACACCCGTTACATGATAGGCCCATTGGTTCACATAAATATTAATATCCCCACCAGATACAATGACAATATTTTCTGCGCTGTTATAATAATAAACTACAGTCGAATAGCTGTTATCGTCATATATTTTTATTCCGCTTACCAGAGAAGAAGTGTTGACATAATTATGATTGTCATACCATTGCTCTGATCTTGTATCAGGAATTGGAATTTCAAGGAATACGGGCATTGAAAAATCCGGGACAGAAGCCACAGGATGACATTTGTTAAGGATATAATTAGAGCATCCGCCTAGATTTGAGAGCGAGCCGGTATAATAGATAGATACGCCGTTGTCAATATTTGGACACCATCCACCAGGTTCGGCCAATACCACATTCCCATCAACATAGATATCATCGGACACATGACCACCGTTCAAATGCAGATCTCCTTTGACATGCGCCTCTCCGTCGATGTTGCCATTATTGAAATAAAGATCTCCGTCAGTATAGAGAACTCCAGAAATACCAGTATATAGCACGACATTTCCACCTACATAGATCTCATCGCCATATACCCTGCTATTACCAGTAAGATCCAGATTGTCTGTAATATATATTAATCCGGGGAGAGTCGTAGAACCAAGATACTGACTACCTGAAAGTTCGACGGAGCCGTTGACGTAAATATTTGAGACATATATCTTTGCGTTGCCGTTCAAATCGCCGGATAATATATCTCCTGTTATGATAACAGTCGAGTTTTCACCAACAATTGTGTCCCCTTTAAAATCCAACTTGGTTCCGTACACGAAGACACTCTCATTCGTGACAAAGTCCGAGAATCCGAAGACTGTTACGTTAATTGTAGTGGAGTTACATCCTCCTTCATTACAGGCAGTCAGAGTAACTGAATATGTGCTTGAATTGTTATACGTATGTACCGGCGGGTTTTTTAATGCTGAAGAGGTATTGTCCCCGAAATCCCAGGACCAGAATGTAGGATCACCGGTAGACAAATCTTCGAAAGAGACCTCAAGCGGTGCATACCCCGAAGCAGGAGTGGAAGTGAAGTTTGCAACAGGAGCAGGAATTCCGGGCCCGCATGTGAGGCTTTCAATGACCGTAGGATTCCTGGAATCAGTAGATACTATTTGAATTACAGTACCTTCAGTGCATGGGAGAGAGCTTTCAAGAATGTCTCCGACTGAAAATGTGATCCAGGGATCACCCTCAGGCGTCTCAAAATCATCGGTACGATCGGCTCCGTCCACGAGTATCTGCGTGGTCTCCCTGGAGAGTGTGTCCCCCCCCTGGTGAAGCAGATTGATATTCCCGTTTCCATCGACGGTACTGACCCTGAGTGCAGGAGTTTCTACAGCAGAAGTGCCCGAAAAAACGACTATCGCCAGCATCCCGATGACGACGGCGATAACAGCAGTAAGAAGAAGAGCACCGATCAGCTCCGCCACAGCTTCCTCATCCCCGGAAATCATTCCTTTTACAGACAAATCTTTACTACACTTCATTTTTAATCCCTTTTCCCGGACCTTAATGGCATAACCCGCATAAGGCTTTTTCTACATCAGGTAAAAGTCGCCGCAACAGACTGGAGTGAAACGGTATAATTGGCATACCAATAATGAATCTCGTCAAGATTTGTTACTGTAGTACGGTTGCCGCCCGTAAGATTCGCGTTTCCCCCGAGCTCCCGGATAATGCTCCGCCAAGCCTTTGCAGATGATTCATCCCTGAGTGTCAGGTTTATGGTATACGGGTCTCCTAAAACCGGTTCAAATATATTTTCTTCTGTACTGTCATTCAGTAAGGTATCGATACGAACCTGGCCCTCTCCGCTGATCGAGGTCGTTCCCGATCCTCCCATATCAAGATTTACGAGCACCAGTGTGGCCGTCTGACCATTTGGACTGAAGCTGAAAGTAGGGGCGACCCTGTTTACCGTCCCGTCGCTTTGCTTGAGAAATACACCTCCCAGCTCGTAGTAATAGGTCTGCGGTATCCAGTAGTTATTCATCCCTTTATACTGGACACTCCCTATCTCTTCGTTCATGAGAATGCCGCTGCTGTTGCTTATTTCGAACCATTCGGAACCATTTTCCAGGGAAATTGTCCCTGAAGATCCAAAGGGCCTCATGAAAAACAGAAAAAGCCCCTGGCTGTATGTTGCTCCGCCCTGTGAGCCGAGCACGAGTGAATTAGAGAGAGTGACGCCCTTGGGACCTTCACCTGTCGCGGGATTATAATTGATCCACAGCGAATCGGCCGTAATCTTATATTGCGTGAACCAGTCCTGGACATAACCCATGTGCTCGATCTCCTGCTGCCTCCCGTCCGCAGGAACTACATAGATGACCCAGATTGAAAGAAATATCATAATCAGGGCAAGGATCATGATAAATCCTATTACCTCGGAAAGGCCTTCTTCACTATTTATACGATTCATTCTCCAGGTACCCGTGTTTTAAGATATTAATGCTTTATTAAATCACTAAAAATTAATTATTCTTCCGCTGACAGAACCTACATATTGTTAATCTCGGACTAATAATATATAAGGCACATGCAAATGAACAGGCAGGAAAAGATACACTGGGCTGATGTAATTGCCGCAGAAGTCCGGCAGGATATTCCTCACAGGATCGCTACCGGGATTACACCGTCGGGTCCTATCCATATCGGCAATATGAGAGAGGTCCTTACAGGCGACATCGTATACAAGGCCATGCAGGAGAGGGGCCTTGAAGTAGAACTCATGTACAATGCGGACGAATTCGATCCCTTAAGAAAGGTCTACCCGTTCCTTCCTGAAGAATACAGCAAATATATCGGGATGCCGATCTGCGACATTCCGTGCCCCTGCGGGAAGCACAAAAGCTATGCCGAACATTTCCTCGAACCTTTCCTGAACTCGCTCGAAGAACTCGATGTAAAACCGAAAGTCCTCAGGTCGAGCGAACTATACAGGTCGGGAATGTTCACCGAAGAGATCAAAACCGCACTTGAAAACGCACCGAAAATTAAGGAGATCCTGGAGACCGTTTCAGGGAGGCAGCTCCCTGACAACTGGGTGCCGTTCTACCCGATATGCAGCAGCTGCGGAACTATCTCTAACGCAGAACTTCTCGAACACGATCCTGAAAAACACCTTGTCAGGTACAGGTGCGGCTGCGGCGATGAGGGAGTGTGCGACTACTCGAAAGGAGAGGGCAAACTCGTATGGCGTGTCGACTGGCCGATGAGATGGAAGGCGCTCGGGGTCACGATCGAGCCATTCGGAAAGGACCACGCTGCAGCCGGCGGCTCATACGATACGGGCAAAAAGATAGTGGAAGAGATCTTCGGCGGCTCCGCACCGTTCCCCGTCCCGTATGAATGGATCAGTCTCAAGGGAAAAGGGGCGATGGCATCGTCCACCGGAGTTGCGATAACAATAGACTCGATGCTCGAGATCGTTCCGCCGGACGTCCTGAGGTATCTCATAGTAAAGACGAAACCCGAGAAGGCGATCACATTCGATCCCGGCATGGGCCTGCTCTCGCTTATCGACGAATACTCTAAAATTGCAGAGAAGGGAGAAGGACGGGAGTATGAGTTCTCAAAGATATCGAGCGTTGCAACCGACATCCCGTTCAGGCATCTTGTAACCGTCGTGCAGACTGCAAGAAATGAGAACGACATCTTCGAGATACTCGAGAGAAGCGGGTACAATGTAACAAACCGCGATGCCGTGATCAGGAGAGTTCACAGGGCGGAGAAATGGGTGGAAAAATATGCTCCCGATATGGTGAAGTTCACCGTTGCAAAGGAGCTGCCCCCCGAATGTGCCGAACTTTCCGACGGACAGAAGAAAGCCGTATCGAACCTGATTGAGAAATATTCAGCTCTTAGCACCTGGAATGCCGAAGATCTTCATAATGAGGTCTACGAAGCGGCCGAAGGAGCGGGAATCGATTCGAAAGAGCTATTCACGGCTATATACATCTCGATACTCGGAAAGCAGAGAGGGCCGCGTGCAGGGTGGTTCCTCGAGGCGCTCGGCAGGGATTTCGTGATCGAAAGGCTCAAAGAAACGGTGGATTAAAGTGCTCAGTAAAGGATGCAGGCAGTGCCACAAAGGCGCAAAGATGGTGCTGTTCGTTACAGGCATGTGCGAGAAGGACTGTTGGTACTGCCCGATATCCTACGAAAGAAAAAATAAAGACAAGACATTTGCAAACGACAGGCTCGTCGAGAAACCCGAAGACATGCTGGAAGAGGCCCGGAATATGGACGCCCTCGGGACCGGAATTACCGGGGGAGAGGCGCTTCTTGAGACTGAACGCGTTACATTCTATGCCAGGATGCTGAAGGCGGAGTTCGGGGACGAGCACCACATCCACCTGTATACCGGAACGGCACCCTCGAAGGAGAGGTTAACGAGACTGAAAGGTCTTGTCGACGAGATCAGGTTCCACCCGCCGCAGGAGTTGTGGGACAATATCCTCGAAACCGATTATATCAGGGCGATAAAGGATGCAAAGGAGCTCGGAATGGAGGCGACGATCGAGGTGCCGTCGCTCCCGGGCCTTGAAAAACTCATCCCCGTTCTTCCCCTTGTCGATTACCTGAACATAAACGAACTCGAATGGAGTGAGACGAACGCTGCCGCGATGAGGGAGAGGGGGCTGAGTCTCGAAGACGATTATCATAATGCCGTTCCGGGAGCGAAGAAATGGGCCGGAGAGCTTCTTGCCGCAGACGACAAGGTCCACTGGTGCTCCTCGACCTTCAAGGACTCTGTTCAGCTCCGTGAAAGGCTTAAGAGAATAGCTGATAACACTGCACGTCCGTTCGAGGAGATCACCGAAGACGGGACCGTTGTCTACGGGGTGCTGATCCCGTCGGGAACTGTCCCGGAGGATCTCGACGAAGAACTCTGCGAGATCTTCGACGACAGGATCGAACTTGCATGGTGGCTGCTTACCGAATATCCCGACGACTTTCCGGGAGACAAAAAGATAATTGAAAGGTACCCTAATAATGGAATGATTGTCGAGGTGACACCAGTTTGAGAAAGCCGGGACAGGTGCTGGAATCTTTTTACGAGAGACGTATACTAGGGCAGTGCAGGCATATCCCGGATCATATCGCTATCATCCAGGACGGGAACAGGAGATATGCAAAAGAGAGAGGGATCGATGTCGCGATAGGACACAGGATGGGAGCCGAGAAGACAAATATGGTCCTCGAGTGGGCAAGAGATATAGGTGTCAGGCATCTTACGCTCTACTGTTTTTCCACCGAAAATTTCAACAGATCGGAATACGAACAGAACGAGCTGTTTAAACTCTTTACTGAAAAAGCCATGGAAACCCTTGAAGATGAGAGGGTTCACGAAAACAGGATACGATTCCAGATGGTAGGCGACCGCGATCTTGTTCCGGAAGATCTCCTGAAAAGGATTGAAAAAGTTGAGGAAGTCACAAAAAAATACAACAATTTTACAATAAATCTTGCTCTCGCCTACGGCGGCAGAAACGAGATCCTCCATGCGACAAAGAGCATCCTGAGCGATATTGAAAAAGGCGTCCTGCGTCCTGAGGATATTAACGAAGACATGATCAACGCCCACCTCTACCACGGCATGAATATCCCCCCGGTGGATCTGATCATAAGGACGGGGGACGACAAAAGAACCTCGAACTTCCTGCCGTGGCTTGCAAACGGAAACGAATCGGCGGTATATTTTTGCGCACCCTACTGGCCGGTATTCCGGAAGATCGACCTCTTAAGGGGCATCAGGGTCTTCAGCAACAGAGTAGACAGCTCTTATTTGCCGTAACGCCTTTTCCGGGTCTGGTAATCGCGAAGGGCTCTTAATAGATCCAGTTTTCTGAATTCACTCCAGTTTACGTCGGTGAAGAACAATTCAGAGTACACCGACTGCCATATCAGGAAGTCGGTCAGGTGACTTCCGCCGGCTTTTATTACAAGGTCGGGTTCGTACCTGAAACTCAGGTGCGATTCTATCATCTTCTCATCGACGTCTTCAGGATGTACTTTTTCCTGTGCCATTTGCCGTATCCCACGGACTATCTCTTCTCTGCCGCTTACGCCAATTGCTACATGGACGTCTGCACCTTCGCCTGCGACGAATTTCTCGCCTGCGCAATAGAGGTTTACCTGTGCGAATCCGGAGATTTCTTTTAACTTTTCAAGGAAAGATTTCAATCCCTCGGGATTGTCCGTATCGACATGAAACGTGATATGGCGGATTCCCATATCGCAGCACCATTTTGCCACTTCATTGGTTTTCTCCGGGGCATCGGCGACATCCCTGTCAGTCAGCATAAAGCATACGGATTCGGGAGGATTTGTAATCCCCTTCTTCAGCCTGCTTTCGTAATACCGCCTTATAAGCATGTCAATTGATGCCCCAAAGACATTCCAGTCGTTCGGTGTATGTCTGTGGTTAAGAGTCAACCACAAACTAACTAATTCTTTTTCTCTTTATTACATAAATATATACTAATTGAATTTCGAGAAATAAGGGATACAATATGCTGTACTTTGTTGGATTAGGACTCTTTGATGAGAAAGATATATCAATAAAAGGTCTTGAGCGCATAAGGGACTCTGACGAAATTTTTCTTGAGTCATACACCTCGCGTCTCACGGGAACGAATATTCAAAAAATGGAGCTCCTTTACGGAAAAAAACTCACCATTCTCGGGCGCCATGATGTAGAGAACGAACCTGAAAAAATTCTGGAGGCTGCAAAAAAAGGCGATGCAGTGTTCCTCACCGGCGGCGATCCGATGGTATCGACCACGCATTCGGATCTTCGCATCAGGGCCATGAGGGAGGACATAGAGACCGCAATAATCCACGCGTCGTCCATACAGAGTGCCGTGTGCGGGCTCTCCGGGCTCCAGAACTACAGGTTCGGGAAATCATGCTCCGTTCCATACCCTGAGAAGGGATGGTTCCCTACGACACCTCTCAATACGATCCTGAAGAATCTTGACGATAACCTGCACACTATCGTCTTTCTCGATATCAAACCAGACAGGTTCATGACTGTAAACGAGGGGATAGAGATTATCGAGCAGATGGCAGGGATGGAGAACAAGACTCCTCCGAAGCTCTACATAGGAATTGCACGGGCGGGATCTGATGCACCGGCGGTTATTGCGGGCGATGCCGAAAAACTGAAAGCGGCAGACTTCGGAGATCCGCTTCACATCCTTATCGTTCCGGGAGAGCTTCATATGATGGAGCAGGAATATCTCGAAACTTTTGCTGGGTTATGAAGATCGAAGCCGCAGGGGATCTGCTGAAGGAAAAGATCGAATCCTCGTCGATATCTCCCCCGGAGAAGACACCCCTGTACAGGGCCGCCGGGGAGATCATAGAGATGGCCCTCGCCTACCTGAGCGACGGCGGCACATTCCTTGAGTCGGGCGACGAGGTAAATGCTCTTGCATCATATGCATACGGACTGGGATGGCTGGATGCCGGAATATACGCAGGACTGATATCGTGCACGACAGATATCGGGTTCACGACTCTGGAATGTGACGAAGAGATACCGGAAACGCTCGGGGAGCACCTTAAGGAAAAGACAGGGAGATACCACCGCATGCTGGACTCTGCCGTCAGCGGTGTCGCACCTGCATCGGATAAAGAAAGTCCTGTCTTTACTGCAGCGACTGATATTATGGATATTGCCGGGAGGCATCTTACGGAAGGGTCGGGCTATGAACAGGGAAGAGAAGGTGGGACCAGCCTTTCTTCTGCGCTCTGGCATTTCAGTTACGGCTACGGGTGGCTGGATGCCGGTGTCCGAATCGGAATCCTCTCGATTACAGGAGACAGGGCATTGTTCACTGTCTGAAATCAGGAGAATTTATTCAACTTTTTGGATTGAGATCTGAATCCGTCAGAACCTTAAAGGGTTTATATGTGGCAGTACTAAACTTTTCAGGAGATTTGGATTAATATATGGATAGGAATCAATGGAAATGGCTCGCGGTTTCAATCGTATTCAGTATAATTGTTCTTGCACTTGTTCTCTATTTTACCATAGACGAGCAGACTATAACTTATCTTCAGCAGTTAAAGCCCGAATATCTTATTGCGGCCCTGTTACTGCATATGCTCTCCCTGTGCTTCTGGTCGATGAGGATCAAGATGATGTCCCAGTCGCTGGGATATAAGGTCCCGTTCCTCCACTGCATGAATATGGTGTTTGCAAATCTCCTTATCGCCGCTGTGACCCCTTCTCAGGCAGGAGGAGAGCCTGTCAGAATACACGAACTGTACCGAGCCGACGTTCCGCTGGGCGACGCTACGGCAATTGTCATTATGGAGAGGGTTCTCGACGGAATCCTGCTGGGAATAATAGGGGGAGTCGCAATGTTTCTCCTGTGGATCGGTGCGGAAGAGCTCGGCCTCACCATAACGATTCCGCTTCTCTTCATGTGGATTTTGATCGTCGGGTTCGTGGTTCTCTTTGCATATTCGGTTAAGAATCCGGAGTTTCTCAAGAGGCTGATCAAAAAGGTCTCCGGGTGGTTCACGAAACGCTGGCGTGCGGAAAAGATTGAGAAGCTTACAAAAGATATCGACGAAGAGGTCGACAACTTCAACTCAGCACTGAAAAATTACGTGAGCCACTCGAAGAGAGGGCTTATGTGGGGAGCTCTCTTCACTGTCCTCTACTGGTTCTCGGAGTTCTACATCGCTTCGCTCATCCTGATGGGACTTGGTGAAGGGCCGCATATCGTTGAATCGTTTGTGGCACAGATTATTATTGCTATAATCATGATGATCCCGCTTACACCGGGAAGTTCTGGTATCGCGGAACTCTCGGCAACCTCCCTGTATGCACTCTTCGTTCCGTCCGCGATAGTGGGCATATTCGTGGTCCTGTGGAGGCTTATTCTCTATTACTTCAATATCTTCCTCGGGATCTTCGGGACGGTCATAATTGTCAAGCGCGAGGTCGTCAGGAAGGCGATAAAGGATAAGATCGCAAAGGCAGGCGCGGGTCTCCAGAAAAGGGAATAGAAAAAATAAAGGGATCAATAACTTTTTTTAAATAAATTTTGAAGCCATAGATTTTCTGGAGATTCACAAAGGAATGAATAAAAAATATTTCCCTATATCAAACAATGGCGTCTCAATCCCTGCAGTCCTCTGGGGGAAACCGGGTAAAAGACTATTGATTGAAGTGCACGGGAATTATTCAGGTAAAGAAGATACGGTTATAGCGATGATGGCACAAATCGCCGTATCCGCCGGTTACCGGGCCTTAAGCTTTGATCTTCCGATGCATGGAGAACGACAGGATGACAATTATGAATGCAATCCTCAAAATTGCGTAAGCGATCTTAAGGCGGTCTACGATTATGCAGAAACGATTTCGTCGGAAATCAGTTTATTCGCATGCAGTATCGGTGCCTATTTCAGCCTCCTTGCATATCATGATCTTGATTTGGAGCAAATCCTGTTCCTGTCCCCGGTTGTGAATATGGAACGTCTTATCGACAATATGATGAAAAAATACGGTATAAGCGAAGAGAGATTGAACACCGAAGGCAGGATTCAGCTCCCTGAAGGTCAGGTCCTGGATTATAATTATTACCGCTATGTGAAGGATAATCCGGTTTCATTCGAATGGAGATCGCCTACGTCGATTCTTTATGGTTCAAAGGACGATCTGTCGGAATGGGAAGAGATCTCAAAATTTTCATCAGGATATCAAGCGCCGGTTACGGTCCTCGAAGGCGGAGAGCATTTCTTCCATACCGACGAACAACTTCAGGCATTTGATTCGTGGGCGAGGGAGACTCTGGGCGGATCGATAATTTAGTTCTCCCTCCAGTTAAAGGAACAAATTCAGGAGATATAATGGACGATAATTCTATCAGTGAGTGGAATAATGCTGCTACCGGATATTCCAGATCACAGGAGAATTCCCCTTATTCTTTATTCAACAAAGAATATGTAAAATCATTCTTTGTTCATGATCTTCATGGTTTCAGTATACTTGATGCAGGCTGCGGAGACGGATATTATGCGAATTTTTTTCATAAGCAGGGAGCAGATGTAACCGGATGTGACGGATCGTCTGAAATGCTGAAGATAGCAAAAGAAAAGTACCCGGAAATAAAATACGATTTATTGGATTTGGAAGAAGAATTACCCTATTCCGATGAACAATTCGACATTATATTCTGCAACCAGGTTTTAATGGACCTGAAAAATCTGCCAGATACCATAGCAAATTTTTCAAGAATACTAAAAGACGCGGGACACTTCTATTTCTCTGTCGTTCATCCCTGCTTTTACCTGGGCGACTGGGAAACTGATGATAAAGGAAAAAAAGTGTATAAAAAAATAACAAACTACCTGTCTCATTATTCTGAAAAAAATAATTTCTGGGGAACTACTACTCATTATCACCGACCTGTTTCCGATTACCTGAATATTTTATACAAAAACAATTTGGTACTTGAGAGATTAATGGAGCCGCCGATATTCACCGGGGGGGATGATGACTCTACATTAAGGATTCCGCTTTTCCTATTCGGAATAATGAAAAAATATTCATAAGCGGAAAAAAATAATTTTGGATTTATCCGATGAATTTCCTGATTCCTGCAGCGGCAAGGATGTCGTTCTGCATCTCGAAACAGTTGTTGCCTGTTATATCGGCAATGATTTTATTCGTGATATTCGTATGATCGGGGTTAGTTTCGAAATCGAAATGATCCTCTACAAATTCCATTATGCCTTCAGGAATATAGGGCGATTCAGGGTTCAGGTATCTCAGCGAATCGAGAATGTCCTGTTCGAAGTTCACGTAGACTTCATGGAGATATTCCAGATCGTTCTCTTTTAATGCGGACAGGCCGAGAATCTCAGGTGGAACTCCTATTGAATACATCGCCGCCGTGAATGTGATTGCCCTCGGAAGTTCGATATCGCCGGAGGACCTGGAGTAGCCGAAGAGTCCTATATGGAGCTTCCGCTTCCTTCTCTGCGGCACGTAGGGTGCAACCCTGTTGACGAGTCCTGCAAGCTCTTTCAGGTGCCTGTTGTACTCCGCAGAGTAGCGTTCGATAAGATCTGTGCATCTTTCTTCCGAGATCTCAGGCGCAGGGTTTACAGGCGCTTCTTTTAATTCTTCTACCGCTTTTCGCACGTCTTCTGCAGGGTAGTCGTACTTGAATGCGGACTGGACAGTGAAGGTCCATGCCCCGGGGTATTCGGCAAGTGTCCGCCGGATCGTATCGGGCCTGAGATTTCCCCTGAACGGTGCGGAGCCCGCACCGATTATCGGGAGAACGGGAACACCGGTCGCTTCGGAAACTGCACCGGCTTTATAGAGGCCGATCTTGTTAAGCAGTACTGCGCCGATCAGCCCGTAATTCATTGCGGGATCTGAGCGGGCGAAGAAAACCCTCTGGTAATCAAGTTTTTTGCCGTCGATATAACGCCTGAGTATCTTATCCGAATTAAGGATGCTCTTCATATCCTCGAACAGCGGAATTACGTTTATCTTCTCGGGCCGAATGTCGCCAACCCAGTCGGCAACAGTGCAGTCACGGCCTCCAAGACGCTTGTCCTTTTTGCCTACGACAAAATCACGGTAATACTGGTAGATGTTGTCGATTGATTCGAACGAAGAGGTCATCGGGAGGATTACCTCAAATATCGGGGGGGAATCGTTTTTGTAAAAAAGACTTGCCAGGTCGAACGATCTCGGGATGCTTTCGAGAGTCTCAAGCAGGATCTTTCCCTCTGTATGCTCGATCTCAGGGTTCGGAACCCTCAGCGTTAGGAATTTTTCCCTGCCGATCTGTCTCTCCCTGAAATAATCCCCGTATCTCGAGAGGAGTTTTTTTACGACGAAACTATCTACTTCCTTTCCCTCGCAGTCCCACATCTGCTCGTCGCACCCAAGGTTTGAATAGACATAATAGGCCTCAACCACCTCGTCTTCACCCTCCAATATAGGGTTCTGGGCAAAGAAAGGCGGATGAACGTTGTCCGGATGCTGGGTGCTCATGCATCTCGGGACATGACTATAATCTGCGGACATATTAACACACTTGTCAACCGCGATTCAAATCATAGTTGACAATATAGGTTCGTTTTGAATAATGTAATCTTTTCGGTGAAGATTCCCTATAAAACTACGATCCAGAACCACGATCTAAAACCGATAAAATATCCGGGTCCGGTTTGCTTTAAATGAATATTGTATATCCAAAAAATGGTGAGAGAGGTTTAGTCCCTGTGTATCGGGTCCATCACCTTTCCGCTGTCTGCACCGATTACAACGGTACAACCTGTAATTGATCTGATGTACCAGTGAGGTTCAGTCACACCCGGGTATAATACATAGTAGAGAGTCATTTCCGTGAATGCGTCACCGCAGTCGAGTTTATGGAATATATTGATCGCTTCCTTGAAATCGATCTTATAAGTGTCAAACGCTCTAACGCCAAGCGGGCATTTAATCTCAACCGGCCGGGTCATCCCGATAAGCGGTGGTTGTGCAGCGTAATATGAATAGCAGACTCCACTTGCTGCATCCTTTACCACATAATTCCACCCGGCAACGTCTTTTGCTTCTTTTGCATATCCATGCTTGAGCTGAGCTTTTTTCGACATCAGTCCCTTGAAGGTCACGCCTTCGCCAAGATTGGCTGCTGCCAATTTCAAATGTTCTTCTTTCATTTTGAGCCCCCCTTAATTTTTTAAGTTAAGGGATTTCTTTCAAAAAGGTACAGAATGACTACTCTGCCCCCAATGAAAGCCAGGAGAATGCGTATACAACGTCTCCTTTAACGCCCCCATATGATTTGATCGGCAATAAATGTTTGTTCGTATAATTAGGTAAGACAAAATCAAAGAGTAAAGCGAGTTTGTTCTCTGATCTGTCGGTATTTCTGCTTTAATTTTTGTAAAGGCTTAAGCCTCCCATGACCAATTTATTGAGGTTTTGGATCTCGAGGGCCTAAGCCCCTTCGGGGCAGCCCCATGCTCAGTTCGTTTCGCGAACTTTCGCAATGATGATAAACCGGCCTGGACGCTACCCATCCGGGTAGCCTCGGCCGTGAGAGAGTTACTATTATGTTTATTTCACACAAAGAAGCCATTAGATTCATCGGAAAAACACAAGGAGCCGGAGGGACGCTTGCCCGTCCCGACGGCGACCTATCGCGATCAGGGGGAAGGTTGAAGGGAGGGGGATGTGCCTCCTCCCTTCTCTGACATTAAAGAAAACAGAGCTTACGCTCTAAGAATAAAGTCACAACGAAAAACCATACCTTTTGGTATTCAATCAAAAGTCACAATAAAACAAACTCAATACCTAACGGTCTTCTTCAAAATTTCACGTAAGAACAGTTCGCAACCCTTACCGGGATTGCAGCGGGGGATGGTTCCCGAGAACTCGCGTATCTCAGTACAGCATCCTGCGTGGGTGGTCTTAACTTCCGGGTTCGAAACGGGTCCGGGTGTGACACCACCGCTATGGCCGCAAACGTCAGACTCCGGTCATGAACCGGGCGTTTGCACCTGATGAAGATCAAATTGACCCTCATCATAAATATCTGACTGTATAGTGTGTGCACAGAAGGATTTCGTCTGGATTTCAGCGGTATTAGCCAATTGCTGAATTATCGGGCGTTAGTGCTTGTGGACTGAACACGTCGTTGCCTTCGTGCGTACATCCCAAGTCTATCAAACGAGTCTTTTACTCGTGC